>NTKQ01000009.1 GCA_002457075.1 Cryomorphaceae bacterium MED-G11 | reverse complement strand
CCATTTTTATATAGTTCTGTAACTTCAAATAGGTCTTTTCTAAAGTTCTCAAGGTTATTATCTAACAGTAAAATACCTTCGTTAAGAGTGACGACTAAACTGTAAAGTTTGACAATAGATTCTCTAACCTCAAGAAAAGTTTTTTCATAAAAATTCTCAGATGCTGCTAGGTATATTTTGCTATATTCAAGGCCTACAAGCCAGGATCCATCAAATAATAGTTGTTCCATTCTAACTGCTCCGATAGCAGTTTGTTCAGTACCGAATTGAATTTCTGAAAACTCACCTTTTTGTCCTCCAAAAAATTCTGCAGGTATCAGTGAAGTAGGAAGCTCTAGATAGTTAAGATAATTAAGATCAAGAGTTACATTTGGCAATCCTATAGCTATAGTTTTCCATCTTTCTTTGTAAGCCATTTTAATTTCTCTCTCAGCATTCACTAGATTCCTGTTATTTTCAATACCATATTCAATAGCGTCATCTATGCTTAGGCTATTAATTTCTCCTTGTGAAAAACCATAACTTGTGAATACAATAAATAATAATATCTTTTTCATTTTTTTATCATTTGAATTATCCATTCTGGAATTAATTTTTTTCTCTGATTCATCATTTTATTAAAATCTGTTTTATTTAATTTTTCCATTTTCATTATAATAGGACTGCATATAAAGGGAAACACAATCAGGCTAAGTATATTAGTTATAAAATGGATTGAATCAACTTTTTTGTAAATTCCTTTTTTAACTCCATCATTGTATTGAGATATGAGCTGAGACTTCATAATTACTTTTGCAGTTGGCATTTTTAAAAAATTCGTAGGATTGTTTTTTAATTCATTTAAAATAAATGTTGGAAGGAGGGGCTCAGCAATAATCATATCAATATATTTAGAACTAGCTAGCTCTATCTTTTCTCTAATTGTTGTTTCTTCATCATTATACACCTCGACCATTTTGTTTAAAAAATCATATAAAGTTTCGAACATTATAATTTCAAACAATCTTCTTTTACTTGTAAAGTAATAATTAAGTAATGCAAGATTTATCTGTGATTCTTGAGCTATATCCCTTGTTGTAGTTGCACTATATCCTTTTTTTAAAAAAAGTGATTTAGCAGCATCTCTTATTTTTAGCTCAGTATCTGAATATTTTGTTTCCAATCTGAAAATTATAGTGCAAATTAAATTTAAACAATTGAATTAAACAAATGATTAAATGAAAATTAACAATAAATTAAATGTTATATTTAATTTTGATAAATGATAATGAAAGACTATATCCAAATCTTTGAAGATTTTCTAAAAAAAGAAATTAATTATAATGCTCCAGCAAATCTATACGAGCCTGTTAAGTATATCTTGGATTCAGGAGGTAAAAGATTAAGGCCATTAATAGTACTATATGTTTCAGATCTTTTTACAAGTAATACATCAAATGCCATTCCTGCTGCAGCAGCCCTTGAAATTTTTCACAATTTCACTTTAGCTCATGATGATATAATGGATAATTCATTAATGAGAAGAGGAAAGAAAACCATAAATTCTAAATGGGATAATAATACTGGAATACTATCAGGGGATGTAATGTTGATAATCTCTTATGAAATTTTAAACAAATATGATGATTCAAAGTATGTTCTTTTATCTAAAAAATTAACAGAAACATCAAGATTAGTCTGTGAAGGTCAGCAAAATGACATGGATTTTTCACTTGTAAAAGAAGTTTCGGAAGAGGATTACTTTAATATGATTGAAAACAAAACAGCTGTCTTAATTGGCTGTTGTTATATGTTTGGTGGAATTGTATCAGACTTAAATACTAAGGATATCAATATTTTATATGAAGTAGGTAAAAATCTAGGAATAGCTTTTCAACTAGAAGATGACTTGCTAGACTCTTTTGGAGATGAAGCTAAGTTTGGAAAAAAAATTGGAGGAGATATAATAGAACAAAAGAAAACACTACTCTTTATTTTTACTCAAGCTAAATTAAATGGTAATCAAAGAGTAGAGTTTGAAAATATATTTTTCTCTGATGAGATTGAAGAGGTAGTAAAAATAAATTTAATAAAAACATATTATGAGTCCTCAGGAGCTCTTGATTATTTGAAAAATAAAGTTCAAGAATACTCAATAAATGCTGAAAAACTAATTAATCAAATGCAAATTGATACTAATAAAAAGCTAGAGTTAATTAAATTTTCAGAAAAACTTCTAAACCGAGAAATTTGAAATTCTTTTAAGTAGTGACCTTACAAAGGTCATTATATTAACCGAAATAAAAATCCTTATCTCTTCAAAAATATTAGTTTTTTCTCCAAGAAATTTGAATAGTAAAAGAGGGTCATTGTTTCTAAATAAATCTGAGAAAACTCTACTTCCCTTACCTCTTGAATCAACAAGTACATCAAGAAATAAAATATCGTAGTACCAAAACCTATTTTTAAATTTTAGTTTTGAAAGCGGTTTATTCTGTTTTAAATGTTTAATAATTATGTCAATTTTTTCTATTGAATTTTTGATTGTATATCCAGTGCTTGGCTTAGTCCAACCACCCGAAGTTCCAATTTTAATAAAATTGTCGGTATTATCGTTAAAAAAAGGGTAGCAGGTCATAGGAATCACTCCTTTCTCCCTTTCTATAATCTTGTAATCCTTTATACCCTCATTTTTTAGGTACTTTTTAATTTCTTTCTCATATTCTGAATTTTTTATTACATCACCACCAAAAAATGTATACTCAAATAGGGCAGAATTTTTCGAAAAAGGAAGTACATACATAAACCTGGTTTCTTCATGCTGTTCAATGCTAAAATCCATGAACCTAATTTTATTTTCATCAAAAGTATAATTGTTAGTCTCAATTGTCCATCCTAAAAAGTGTTGATTTAAAAGAGGATATTTCTTGAAATTATATTTTTTAGGTTCATATATACTTGAAAAAACAATTGAGCATTCAAAATTTCCAAGATCTGTTTTGACATAGTTTTGATTTGAATTCCTAACTATATCTTTAACAGTTGCATTTAAATAATTAAAATTTGATGCTTTATCAATTTTTTTCTTCATGTAAGAGTAGAATCTATCAGATCTAACCATCTTATATTTATATGGGCTAAGATTAAATGAACTACTAAACTCTGAATCTTTAAACTCTGCTTTTTCCCACGATTTAAAAACTATTCTGTCAAGAATATTACTTTCATTATCCCAAAAACTGAAAGATTTATCATTATCAACCTTTGCCTCCTTTTCAATTATTAGAATTTTTTTATTATCAAAGAAACTATCTGAGATTAATGCATTTGAAAGTAATAATCCAGATGCACCACCACCACAAATTATATAATCATATTTATTATTTGAAATCATTAAATTTTAATGGGCTTTTGATTATTTTCGCAAAGTGATTCGATAGATCAATATACAAATATGGATATAATTATTGAATATTTTTCAGGACTTAATCCAGTACAAGGTGCTCTTTATGCAACTTTATTTACTTGGGGAGTTACAGCTCTTGGAGCATCAACCGTCTTCTTGTTTAAAACAATGAGTAGAATGGCGTTAGATGGTATGTTAGGATTTACTGGTGGAGTTATGGTTGCTGCAAGTTTTTGGAGTTTATTATCTCCAGCAATAGAAATGAGTGCTGGAGAAGGTTTTGTTAAAGTAATGCCTGCGGCAATTGGTTTTGGATTGGGTGCATTATTTATTTTTGGAATTGATAAAGTCTTACCTCACCTTCATATAAATTTTAAAGAAGCTGAGGGTATAAAAACCCCTTGGAGAAGAACAACTCTTTTAACGTTAGCTATAACTCTTCATAATATACCTGAAGGACTTGCAGTTGGAGTTTTATTTGGTGGAGTAGCAGCTGGAATACCAGAGGCTTCAATTGCTGGAGCTGTTGTTTTAGCTTTTGGAATTGGACTTCAAAATTTTCCAGAAGGAATTGCAGTTTCAATGCCTTTGAGAAGGTCTGGTGTTAGTAAATTTAAGAGTTTTTGGTATGGACAATTATCTGCAATAGTTGAGCCTATAGCGGGGGTCATTGGAGCCCTAGCGGTGACATTTTTCACACCTTTATTGCCATATGCACTTGCATTTGCTGCTGGAGCAATGATATTTGTTGTTGTAGAAGAGGTGATACCTGAAACACAGCAAGATAAATATACTGATATAGCTACATTAGGATTTATAGGGGGATTTATAATTATGATGATGCTAGATGTTGCTCTAGGTTAATCTTTTTTATTAAAGGAATCCCAGCCAGAGCTATTAATATTTATCTTTTGACCTAGACTAGTGATCATACAATTATCATCTTTTTTTTTCACACATGAACCAATAACAGTTAAAAACTCAGAATCATTAATTTTCTTTTCATGCCGCTTGGAAACAGTAAATAAAAGTTCATAATCTTCCCCTCCATTTAGATATGCAACAGAGTGACTTAATTTAAATTCATCACAAACTTTTTTTGTCTCTTCTGATATAGGAATATTATCTTCATATATATGAAAAGATATACTTGAGGAGTTGGATAAATGATTTATTTCAGAAGATAATCCATCGCTAATATCTATCATTGATGTAGGTGTAATTTTAAGTTCCTCAAGATGATTAATTATGTCAACTCTGGCTTCTGGTTTTAGCTGTCTCTGAATACAATAAGTGTAATTATTTAAATCAGGCTGTGAATTAGGATTGACTTCAAATACTTTTTTTTCTCTTTCAAGAACTTGAAGTCCCATATATGCAGATCCTAAATCTCCTGAAACAACAAGTAAATCTCCTTCTTCAGCTCCACTTCTTTCAGTTATTTTTTTACTTTCAGTATTTCCAATACAAGTAACAGAAACCATTAACCCTGTATTTGAGGATGTTGTATCCCCGCCAATCAAGTCAACATTGTAATATGAGCATGCTAATTTTATACCCTCATATAATTCCTCAAGTGCTTTAATTCTAAATCTATTAGACACTGCTATGGAAACAAGAATGTGAGATGGTTTAACATTCATTGAGATTATATCTGAAATATTAACAACAACACTTTTATACCCAAGATGTTTTAGGGGAACATATGATAGGTCAAAATGAACTCCCTCAACTAAGATATCTTGAGAAATTGTAATATTGGTTTTATTAAATTTTAATAAAGCTGCATCATCTCCAATATCAATAACTGTAGATTTATTTTTATTCTTAAAAGATTTTGTAATTCTCTTAATTAATTCAGCTTCACCTATACTTTGAAGATCATTCTCATTATCATCCATATTTCAAAATTAACCTAATTGTACTATTAATTTAGGCTATATACCATAACATAATTATAGATTTATTAACATGTATTTTTATCTAAAAAAGCCTGATTTATATGTATATTTGCAAAAAGTTATTAAGGGTTAATTCTTATGGCATATACAGAAGACGAGTTAAAAAAAGAGCTAGAAACCAAAGAGTATGAATATGGTTTTTACACAGATATAGATTCTGAAACATTTCCTGTTGGTTTAAATGAAGATATAGTAAAGGCAATTTCCAAGAAAAAAAATGAACCAAAATGGATGACAGATTGGAGATTAGATGCATTTTCTATTTGGAAGTCAATGAAAGAGCCAGAGTGGTCGAATCTAAAATATGCAAAACCTAACTTTCAAGATATTTCTTATTATTCCGCTCCAAAGAAAAAACCTGACTTAAATTCTCTTGATGAAGTAGATCCTGAATTATTAAAAACATTTAATAAATTAGGTATCTCACTAGAAGAGCAAAAAAAATTAAGTGGAGTAGCCATGGACGTTGTTGTAGATTCAGTTTCTGTTGCTACCACATTTAAAGATACTCTAGAAGAGAAAGGGATTATTTTTTGTTCAATTTCAGATGCAATTCAAAATCATCCAGACTTAGTTAGAAAGCATTTAGGAACTGTCATTCCAAAAAAAGATAATTATTATGCTGCTTTAAATTCTGCAGTTTTTTCTGATGGATCTTTTTGTTATATACCTAAAGGGGTTAGATGTCCAATGGAATTATCAACCTATTTTAGAATAAATCAGGCAGGAACAGGGCAGTTTGAAAGAACATTGGTAATAGCTGATGAGTCAAGTTACGTTAGTTATCTTGAGGGTTGTACTGCGCCATCTAGAGATGAAAATCAACTCCATGCTGCAGTGGTTGAATTAATAGCACTTGACGATGCTGAAATTAAGTATTCAACAGTTCAAAATTGGTATCCTGGAGATAAAAATGGTAAAGGAGGAGTTTTTAACTTTGTTACTAAAAGAGGAATTTGCCATGATAGATCTAAAATATCATGGACTCAGGTAGAGACTGGTTCTGCAGTAACATGGAAATATCCATCTTGTGTTTTGAAAGGTAATAACTCTATTGGTGAATTTTACTCAATAGCAGTTACAAATAACTTTCAACAAGCTGATACTGGAACTAAGATGATTCATATAGGTAAAGACACTAAGAGTACAATTATTTCAAAGGGAGTATCTGCTGGCAAGTCTCAAAATAGTTACAGAGGACTTGTTCAGATTTCACCCTTTGCAAAAAATGCCAGAAACTTTTCTCAGTGTGATTCATTGCTAATGGGTAATGATTGTGGAGCTCATACATTCCCTTACATAGAAGTGCAAAATAAAACTGCTCAAATTGAGCATGAAGCAACAACTAGTAAAATTGGAGAAGATCAAATATTTTATTGCAATCAAAGAGGAATTGATACAGAAAAGGCAATTGCATTGATAGTTAACGGTTTTAGTAAAGATGTACTTAATAAGTTGCCAATGGAATTTGCAGTTGAAGCTCAAAAATTACTTGAAATATCTCTTGAGGGATCTGTAGGATAAATTTATAAATATGTTAGAAATCAATAATTTACATTGTAAGATTGAAGGTAAGCCAATTCTAAAGGGGGTAAACTTAAAGATTAATAAAGGTGAAATTCATGCTATTATGGGACCAAATGGTTCTGGAAAAAGTACACTAGCAAATGTTATCTCAGGCCATGAAGACTATGAGGTTACAAAAGGAAGTATATACTTTAAAGGTCAAGAGATTAATGAATTAAGTCCTGAAGAGAGAGCTCATGAAGGAGTGTTTTTATCATTTCAATATCCTGTTGAAATTCCAGGTGTAACTGTTACTAATTTTATAAAAACAGCAATAAACGAATCAAGGAAATCTAAAGGAATTGACGAAATGCCATCAAGCGAAATGTTAAAAAAAATAAGAGAAAAAGCTTCACTGCTTGAGATAGATTCTAATTTTTTATCTAGATCTCTAAATCAGGGTTTCTCTGGAGGTGAGAAGAAAAGAAATGAGATATTTCAAATGGCAATGATGGAACCTGAGCTTGCAGTCTTAGACGAAACAGATTCTGGACTAGACATAGATGCTTTGAAAATTGTAGCTAATGGAGTAGTTAAATGCAGTCATGAAGATAACTCTGTTTTAGTAATAACACATTATCAAAGGTTACTTGATTATATAGTTCCAGACTTTGTCCATATTGTAATGGATGGAAAAGTAGTTAAGTCTGGGGATAAAGATCTTGCAAAAAAAATTGAGGAAGTAGGTTATGATTGGTTAAAAAAAGAAAAGTCTTAGTATGAATTTTCAAGAAAAATTACTGGATTCTTTCATTGCTTTTGAGCAGGACGTCGACTTATTGAACCCAATTCATTCAGATAGAAAAGAGGCTTTAAAGCGATTTGAGAAACAAGGTTTTCCATCAAAGAAAGATGAATCTTGGAAGTATACTTCATTGAAATCAATTATTCAAAAAGATTATAGTCTTTCTTCAAAACCCGATAAATCTGTTGAATTAAGAGATGTAAAAGAATATTTTCTTAATGATTTAGATTCTTTTAAAATTGTATTTATAGACGGAGTTTATAGTCCTTTCTTATCTAAAACTACTCATGATGGAATGGATATATGTGTTCTTTCGGCAACTCTTTCTAAAGACAAGTATAATAGTACAATAAAGCATTATTTTAATCGTGCTGTACCAAAGGATGAAAGCTTAGCATCATTGAATACGTCATATACCAAAGAAGGAGCTTATATATATATTCCTGATGGAGTGTGTCCTGAAGATCCAGTTCAAATAATGCATTTTTCAACAGGGAATCAAAAATCGATCTGGCTACAACCCAGGAATCTTATAATAGCTGATAAAAATGCTAAAGTTGAAATTATTGAAAGACATCAAAGTTTAAATGAGCATTCAGTTGTAACTAACAGCTTGACTGAAATTTATGCTGAAAAAAATGCATTTATAGATTATTATAAAATTCAAAATGATCTGAACTCATCAACTCTAATTGATAATACTTTTATAAGCCAAGAAAGAGATAGCAATGTTAGTGTTCATACCTTTTCTTTTGGTGGTAAACTTATAAGAAATAACTTGAATTTTTATCATCAGGGAGAAAATATCCAATCTACACTTAAGGGGATTACAATTCTTGAGTCAAACCAACATGTAGATCATAATACTTTAGTCAATCATGCTCAACCAAATTGTGAGAGTCATCAAGATTATAAAGGAATTTTTTCAGAAAGATCTGTAGGTGTTTTCAATGGTAAAATAATGGTTGATAAGATTGCACAAAAAACAAATGCTTTTCAACAAAACAATAATATTTTGATTGATAATAAAGCAAAAGTAAACACTAAACCTCAGCTTGAAATTTTTGCTGATGATGTAAAATGTTCTCATGGTTGTACAATAGGACAGCTTGATAAGGAGGCGCTATTTTATCTACGATCAAGAGGTATACCTGAAAAAGAGGCAAAAGCACTTTTGACTTATGCTTTTGCTAATAATATTTTAGAGAGTGTTAAAACACCTAATCTAAAAAGAAGAATTAATTCACTAATCGCAAATAAACTAGGTGTAAATCTTGGTTTTAATCTGTAGATGTTAGATGTATATAAAATAAGAGAAGATTTTCCAATACTCAGTAAGAAAATAAATGATACTGACTTAATCTATTTGGATAATGCGGCAACTTCTCAAACACCTATTCAAGTAATAGATGCTATTTCTAATTATTATAAAAATTACAATTCTAATATTCATAGGGGACTTCATTCACTTAGTGTAGATGCAACAAATAAATTCGAGGAAACTAGATTAAAAATCAAAGAACATTTTGGAATAACTCATAATCATGAAATAATATTTACCTCTGGTACTACTCATGGGATAAACATTATTTCTTCCGGATTAGAAAAAATGATTTCATCTGAGGATGAATTGATTGTTTCAGAGATGGAACACCATTCTAATATCGTCCCTTGGCAAATGCTTTGTGATAAGACAGGATCTAAACTTAAAGTTATACCAATAAAAGATGATGGAACACTAAATATAGATGAGTATAAATCCCTACTTACTCCTAATGTAAAATTTGTTTTTATAAACCATGTCTCTAATACTCTTGGAATAGTTAATCCAATAAAAGAAATAATTGATCTTGCACATGCTAATAAGAGTCAAGTTTTAGTTGATGGAGCTCAAGGTGCAGCTCATTTTAAAATTAATTTATCTGAATTAGATGTTGATTACTATGTAGCTTCTGCCCATAAGTTATGTGGACCAACAGGCGTTGGGTTTCTTTATGGTAAATCAGATTTACTCAATTTACTTCCACCTTATCAAGGGGGAGGAGAGATGATATCAAATGTTACATTTAATAAAACAGAATATGCTGATCTTCCTCATAAATTTGAGGCAGGCACACCAAATATTGCAGGAGTGATTGCATTTGGGTCTGCTCTAGATTATATGAATTCTATTGGGTATGACAATATTGAATCTTACGAAAAAAACCTTTTAGAGTATGCTACTGAAAGTTTAAAAAAAATCTCTGGTCTCAAAATTTATGGTGATATAGAAGAAAAGATATCAGTGATATCGTTTAATGTTGGTAATCATCACCCTTCTGATATAGGATCAATTTTAGATCAATTTGGCATAGCTGTAAGAACTGGACAGCATTGCACTCAACCAATAATGGATCGTTTTAACATACCAGGAACAGTTAGGGCATCTTTTTCATTTTATAATACCATAAGTGAGATAGACTTATTTGTTGATGCAGTTAAAAAGGCCTCAAAAATGTTAGGATAATTGTTTAATTTTAACTGTGGAAAGTATTCAACAAAAACAAGATCAAATAATTGAAGAATTTAATTTTTTTCAAGATTGGTCAGAAAAATATCAGTATCTAATTGATTTAGGTAAAACTCTTCCAGAATTTAATGAAAACAATAAAATAGATTCTAATCTTATTAAAGGATGTCAAAGTAAAGTTTGGCTTAATTCATCATTTAATGATAACATGGTTATATTTGAGGCTGATAGTGATGCAATTATCTCTAAGGGTATTATATCTCTATTGGTAAAAGTGTTTTCTGGTCATAAACCAGATGAAATTATAGAAGCTAATATTGATTTTATTGAAAAAATAGGTCTGGATAGCCACTTATCGCAAACAAGAGCTAATGGATTACTCTCAATGATAAAACAAATAAAAATATATGCTTTAGCATACAAGGCAAAACAGTAAAAATGACAAACAATAAAAAAAATACAGAAAATCTTGGAGAAAAGATCGTTTTGGAACTGAAATCAATTTTTGATCCTGAAATACCTGTAGATATCTACGAACTTGGCTTGATTTATGATGTTTTTGTAAATGAAGATAATGAAGTAAAAATTATGATGACTCTTACATCGCCAAACTGTCCTGTAGCTGAGTCTCTTCCTCAAGAAGTAGAAGAAAAAATTAAATCAATAGATGAGGTCAAAACTGCTGAAGTTGAAATTACATTTGATCCCCCCTGGACAAAAGATCTTATGAGTGAAGAAGCTAAACTAGAATTAGGGTTTTTGTAATCATTTCATGAGATACTTAATAATTATTCTCATAACATCTGTAAACATCTATTCTCAGGAAATAGTTGAAAAAGATTCTCTTTGGACAAAAAGAGGAAATGTTGCAGTATTACTTAATCAAACTGGTTTTAGTGATTGGGTAGGAGGAGGTACTAACAATTTCTCAGGTACAATAAAATTTGATTATGAATGGGAATACAGGAACAAAGGTTGGGACTGGTTATCAAATGTAGAATCAGCATTTGGGCTAGCTAAATATAAGAATGCACCATTTGCAAGAAAGATTGATGATAGAATTCTAATTCAGTCAATTGTTGGTAAAGAGTTTACTAGAAATTTATCTTTTTCTGCTTTTTTCAACTTTACCTCACAAATTGGTAATGGATATAAATACAAAAAAGATGACGATAATAATGAAATAAGAGAATTAACAACTAGAATTTTTTCTCCAGCATATTTTCAGATAGGTTCTGGTTTTTTGTGGAAGAAAGATGAGAAACTTTGGGTAAACTACTCTCCTATTGCATCCAGATTAATCCTAGTAAGTAAAAAGTTTACTGATGGTTTATCAGAAAATGATTCTTATTTCGGGGTATCCCCAAACAAATCTTCTAGATATGAACTCGGTGCCAATTTAACTTTTCACTCCGAAGGTAGATTGCTAGAAAATGTTAATTACAAGCAAGATTTAAAACTTTTTTCTAATTACCTTGAAGACGCATCTAATATTGATCTTGATTATTTAGCACAGATAGAAATTAATGTTAATCCACTTCTTTCTACTCAATTAATATTTCAACTAATATATGATGATAATGCTGTTTCAAGACTACAAGTTAGAGAAGTGTTTGGTGTAGGAGTTCAACTAAAACTTAATTAGTTTGGATAAGTTAAACATATTAATTATTACATATTATTGGCCGCCATCAGGGGGGTCAGGTGTTCAGAGATGGATGTATTTTGCTAAATATTTAAAGAAGTTAGGTTTAAATCCTATTGTTCTTACGGTAGATCCAAAATATGCTTCATATAATTTAAAAGATTTATCTCTTCAAAGTCAAATTAAAGATATTGAAACTTATAAAACATTTAGCTTAGAAATTCTAAGCTTGTATTCTTTTTTTAAATCAGGAAATAAAACTAAGAGTATCCCCCAATCTTATATTCCGAACAAATCAATTTTTGACAAGATTACATCTTTTATTAGACTTAATATTTTTATACCAGATTCAAGAATAGGGTGGAATTATTTTGCTTTTCAAAAAGCCAAAAAAATTATTTCAAATAATAAAATTGATTATGTAATTACAACTGGTCCACCTCATTCTTCTCATTTAATTGGAGAAAAAATTTATAAAAAGTATAAGCTAAAATGGATTGTTGATTTAAGAGACCCGTGGTCTGAACTTTTTTATTTAAAGGATAGATTTAGATTTAACTTCTCAAAAAAAATAAATGAGAAACTAGAGACAAACGTTATTGAAAAAGCAGATGCAATTATTACAACTGTAGGAGATAGATATCATAAAATTCTTAAGGATAAGATTACTAATCCTGAGAAAATTCATCAGATTTATAATGGTTATGATAAATTAAATTATGATAAAATTGATGAGATAAAACCAAAGAAATTTAATATTGTTTTTACAGGAATGCTTACTCAAAATCATAATTATGAAACTTTTTATGAAGTCTTAAAAATTCTTAATCCGAAGGAAAATAATTTAAACCTTATTTTAACTCTTGCTGGTAGAATTGATAAAAAAATAATTAAAATCTTTTCTAATAAAATTGAATTGATTAATAAGGGATATATAGATCATAATAATGCAATAAGTACAATTAAATCATCTCATTTATTAATTAATTTCAATTATAAAAATACTGAAGAAACAGATATGATATCTGGAAAACTTATTGAGTATTTAGCATCTGGCTCACCTATTATAAATTTTTCAAATTCTGCTAAAGAATCTGAGATTGTATTAAAAACATCCACAAAATCATTTAATGCAAATAAGAATAACATTGATCAAGTTGTTAATTTTATTAAAAGTGAATATAGCGAATGGCTAGAAGGTCGATATAAGAAACAGAAACCAATAAATATTAGCTCTCTTTCCAGAGAAAATTTAACTCAAAAACTATTAGATATAATTAGAAAGCTTAAGTAATAGACTTAAAAAAGTTTAGAACTTCTTTTGGAACCAAGTCATCAATTTTTTGATTAGATTTTATTAGCTCTCTAATATGACTGCTTGAGATTTTTATTTTAGGAGCATCAACTAATTTTATATTATTGTTTGATAAAATGTCATCAGGTATTTTGTGATTTGTATCTCTTGGATACACATATACTTCTGCAATTTCTATAATTTTTTTATAGTCTTTCCAATTATTAAATCCAGCTAGGTTATCCTCTCCAATTAATAGAATTAACTTATTGTATTTATGCCTCCTCTTGAATTCTTTTAAAGTATCAATTGTAAAATTTGGTCTAGACATTTTAAACTCAATATCAGATACACGAACATTATCAAATTTTTTAAAAACTGTTTCAGCCATTTCAAGCCTTTCATAGTCACCAATCAATTCTTCTTCACTTTTAAATGGACTCTGTGGACTAATAACAACTAATACTTCATCTAATTCAGGTAATGAAGAAAAATATTCAGTTAAAGTAACATGACCATTATGGATAGGGTTAAAGGTCCCCAGATACAAACCTACATTACTCATTTTCTATAAATTCTTTGATTAGGTTAAAAGCAATTTTTTTCGATTCGTTAAGATCACTATTAATTATAATATTATCAAATTTTGAAGCAAAATCTAATTCATTTTCTGCCTTTTTTATCCTAGTTTCAATTTCTTCATTTGAAATATCACCTCTATCAATTAACCTTTTCTGAAGTATCTCAAGACTTGGTGGCATAACAAAAACTGAGAGAGTCTCCACAGGAAACATTTTCTTAATATTAACTCCACCAACAACATCTATATCAAAAATTACAATTTTGTTGTCCTCCCAGATTCTATTTAATTCAGATTTAAGAGTACCATAAAAAATCCCACCATAAACTTCTTCATACTCTACAAATTTTTTAGTATTAATTTTTTCTTTGAACTCTAAATCACTTAAAAAATAATAATCTTTACCATTTTTCTCCATACCACGAGGTTTTCTTGAAGTAGCAGAAATAGAAAATTCAATTTTATTAAACATAGAAAGTAAATACTTAACTAAAGTAGTTTTACCTGCTCCAGAGGGTGCGGAAAAAACAATAAGTTTTTTACTACTCATTATAGTATATTTAGAACATTTTCTTTTATCCTTTCAAGTTCTTCTTTCATATTAACCACCATACTTTGAATCTCAAAATTATTAGCTTTTGAGCCAATAGTATTAATCTCTCTGCCGATTTCTTGAGAAATAAATGAAAGTTTCTTTCCCTTAATTTCTTTTTTTTTCATTTCTGAAGAAAAAAACTTTAAATGATGTTGCAATCTTATGATTTCTTCATTTATATCCAACTTTTCTATATAATATATTATTTCTTGCTCTAATCTAGATTTATCATACTTCTCATTAAGTTCATTAAAATATGACTTGAATTTATTTTTCTTATCCTTTATTCTATTAGCCTCAACAGAAACTACTTTGTTTATATAACTATTTATTTTGGAAAGACTTTTTTCTAAATCTTTACCTAAAGCTTCACCCTCAATCCTTCTGTATCTTAATTGTTTTTGAATAACCTTATCTAAAAGTATTTTAATCTTTTTTTCTTCACTTTTGTTAAAAGTAATATTTGATTTAACATAACTATTTCCTGTAAGTAAATTAGAAATAATCTGAGATTCATCAATTTTAAAATCTTTCCTGAGTTCCTTTATATAAGCTTTGATTTTTGATTTATTAAAAGGGAGTAGAAGATCTTCATTAGTATCCTCTATATCTAGAATTATATCAACCTTCCCTTTGATTAGTTTTTCTTTAACAGATTTTCTTAGATATTCTCCAATAAAAGAAAATGAGTCATGAACTTTAAGATTAATATCAAGCCCCTTAGAATTCAATGTCCGAATTTCAATGACTATTTTTTTATCATTTATTAGCTTTTCTTCTCTTCCAAAGCCAGTCATTGAATGAATCATATTAAAGTTTTAAAATTCTCTGATTTTAATATTTCTAAATTTAACATTATTTCCATGATCTTGAAGTGAAATTTTGCCAGTTTTATAAGTTCCAAATGTTGGAGCATATGTAGCATCAGGTCTGGTAGTTTCGGGATTAAATTTAGATTTAGAGACTAATTTATCCCATTCATTACCTGATAAAGGATACGTATAGGCTATCTCACCATTCATTTTTATTGTTCCAAGATTATTAGAATGATCAATTTTTATTAAAACATGATTCCAATTTCCATGAGTTTTTACTTCTAAGTTTTTGTTGTCTGAACTTACTAGATCAAAGAGTGAAGGAGCCATGTGCAGTTCTGTTGAGGTATAATAATTTTCATTATCCAAAATTTGAATTTCAGGGCCAGTTATAAATGGTGCATCAAACTCAGGAAGTTCTTTAACACCATATAATATTCCACTATTTCCATTTTTTGAAATATTCCATTCAATAGAAAGTTCAAAATTAGTATACTCTTTATCTGTTACTAGATCTTGTCCAAATTCTTCGTTGTTGGTAAATATTAACTCACCATTATTAATTGACCATTCACTTCCAATTGTTTCAGCTTTATAAACATGCCATCCATTAAAAGTTTCACCATCAAATATGTATTCCCATTTTGATGATTTTTCTGAACTACAACTGTTGAATACTGTAATTAGAATTAAGAGAGATAAACTCATGCTATATGTTTTAAATTTTCTTAAGTAAATTATATTTTTTTCTTTCATAACAATATTTATTTATATTAAAGTATTGATTTAAATATTTAGTATGAAAAATAATTACACTGCATTATTACTGCTTATTACTATAATTCTTTGATTTTAATATTTCTATATCTAACTGTATGACCATGATCTTGAAGGCCAATACTACCTGTTTTAAATTTGCCAAAAAAAGGAGCATGAACGAAAAAAGGATGTGAAGGTTTTAAATCCTTGTAGTATTCATCATCACTAAATTTTGATCTTGAAACCATTTTATCCCACTCCTCACCATATAATGGGAAAGAGTATACCTCCTCACCGTTAAATGTAATTGATGCAATATTATTAGAATGATCAACTTTTAAAAGGAGATGATTCCATTCACCATATTTATTGTATTTAATCTTACCAATTGGTTTAAGGTCATAAAGAGCTGGAGCCTTATGATATCTATTAGCTACAAAGTTATCGTTATCAAGCACTTGTATTTCAGGACCAGTTTTCCATGGCTGATCAATTTCTGGGATTTCAACAACTTTGAAAAACACTCCACTATTACCACCCTTTACTATATTCCATTCAAGTGATAGTTCAAAATTTGTATATGTTTTATCTGTAACTATATCATTTCCTCTACTTATATTATCATTTTTAGAGGTTAAAACTAGCTCACCATTTTTAACTGACCATGAATCTCCAACTTCTCCAGCATTATATTCATGCCAACCATTTAATGTCTCTCCGTCAAAAAGATAAGTCCATTCTGAGTCTTGAGAAAATCCTATGCTTGTTGTTAAAATTAAAAATGTTATTAATACTTTTTTCATATTTAAATATTTAAAATGTTTCTTAAATCTTCATTATTTGTATTTCCTCCTGCAAAGTCATCAAATTTTTTGTTGGTACAATTAATAATTAAATCCTGAATTATTTTTGCACCTTCAGTTGCTCCTTGTTCAGGACTTTTAATACAACATTCCCATTCTAAAACTGCCCATACATCACACCCATATTGAGTTAATTTAGAAAAAATAGTTTTAAAATCAATCTGACCATCCCCAAGTGATCTATATCTTCCAGCTCTATCAGCCCAATCTAGATATCCTCCAAAGGCTCCTTTTTTACCGGTAGGATTAAATTCAGCATCTTTTACATGAAAAGACTTTATAAACTCGTGATAATGATCAATATATGTTATGTAGTCAAGATGTTGAAGTATAAAGTGACTTGGATCATAAAGTATATTTACTCTTTTATGATTATTTGTAGCTTTAAGAAATCTTTCAAAGGTAACTCCATCGTGAAGGTCTTCACCAGGATGGATTTCATAACAAACATCAACTCCATTTTCATCAAATACATTTAAAATTGGAAGCCATCTTTTAGCTAATTCTTCAAACCCCATTTCAACAAGACCTTTGGGAGCTTGTGGCCATGGATGCCATGTATGCCATAAAAGTGCTCCTGAAAAAGTAGCATGAGTTTTTAGCCCTAATCTTCTACTAGCAATTGCTGCTTTTTTAACTGTTTCAATAGCCCACTTTGTTCTCTCTTTGGGATTCTTTTTTAGGTTATCAGGGGCAAAATTATCAAACATTAAGTCATATGCTGGAGAAACTGCAACCAGTTGACCTTGAAGATGAGTTGACAATTCTGTTATTTCTAGTCCATAAGATTTTACTTTTCCTAAAAGTTCATCGCAGTAATCTTGACTCTCAGATGCCTTATCTAAATCAATAAGTGAGCTTTCCCAAGTTGGAATCTGTATTCCTTTATAACCTAGTTCAGATGCCCACTTACAAATCCCATCTAACGAATTAAATGGAGCGGCTTTATCTACAAATTGTGCAAGAAATACTGCAGGTCCTTTTATTGTTTTCATTTTAATTTCTATTTAATTTGACCCAAGTATTTCCATTATTATGAGATTCAACAGCTTTTTCAATAAAAAGCATTCCTCTTAAACCATCATTTAAAGTTGGGTACTCTCCTTCAAATTCTCTTTCACCTCTTATTTCCCTTCCAACACCATTATAGATATTTGCCATAGAGTCAAACATTCCCTCAGGATGTCCAGGAGGAAGTTTGGTGGAAACTTTTGAAAAATTAGAATTATAATCATGACCAGGCTTTAAAACCTTAAGAGGTTCGGAGTCACTCAAGTGATGAAGATAATTAGGGTTTTCTTGTTGCCATTTTAGCCCTCCCTTTCTACCATATATTGCTACTGTAAAACAATTCTCTTCACCAGTTGCAATTTGACTAGCTCTAATGACACCTTTAATTTTATCAGAGAACCTGATTAAGATAGTTCCATCAACATCCATCGGGTTATCGTCATATACATAGTTTAGATCTGAAAGAAGTTCTTTTACCTCCATCCCTGTTACGTATTCTAGCATATCAAACGCATGCGTTCCAATATCTCCAATACAACAACTAATACCAGATTTATCAGGTTGAAGCCTCCAAGTTTCAGATCGTTTTGTTTTATCATGGATTATTGGATTTATCCATCCTTGATAATATTGAAGATCTACACGTTGAACTTCGCCTATAACACCCTCTTTAATCATTTCTTTCATCTGTCTTATCATAGGATATCCAGTATAAGTATATGTTACAGCAAATGTTAAGTTTTTAGATTTATATATCCTCTCAAGGTCTTGGGCTTCTTCAAAAGTTGTAGTCATAGGCTTTTCACAAATGACACTAAAATTATTTTCAAGAAGTTTTTTTGCCATTGGATAGTGAAGAAAGTTAGGAGTTAATATCGATACAACTTCCATCCTTTCATTTTCATCCAATTTCAGCTCTTCTTCAATCATCTTTTCATAATCTTTGTAAACCCTATTTTCATTAAGACCAATTTCTTTTGCAAACTTTATATTTTCTGAAAAGTTGGGATTAAAAACACCTCCAGTTATCTCATAAACATCATGCATTGATGATGCTATTCTATGTACAATTCCAATTAATGAGTCTCCTCCACCTCCTAAAATGCCTAGCCTAATTTTATTTTTCAATTTCTATTTTTTCGTTTTTAAAAGTTAGAATAAAAATTACTAGCACCACTGCAGCAAAAATTGCCGGATAAGTCCATATTTGAGTCCAATCATGTCCCGAGTCAATTACAAATTGGTCGGTAATTTTTCCCGCGAGTCTAAATCCAATTAGCATACCAACGCCATATGTAGCAAGTGCAATTAAACCTTGAGCAGCACTTTTGTATTTTTCTCCTGCTTTGTAATCTGTATAAATTTGACCAGAAACAAAGAAAAAATCATAACATATTCCATGAAGAACAATTCCGAAAATCAACATCCACATGTTTGATCCAGTATCTCCAAATGCAAACAGTACGTATCTTAAACTCCAAGCTAACATTCCTACAATTAAAGTTTTCTTTATTCCATATTTATTTAAAAATAAAGGCAATAACAAAATAAATAATGCCTCGGAAATTTGACCTAATGTCATAACTCCTGCAGCATTTTTAACTCCAAGCTCATTTAAAAACAGATTTGCATCTTGGTAGTAAAATGCCAGAGGAATACATATTAGAATAGATGAAATAAAGAACACAAGATATCTTGTGTCCCTAAGAAGTTTTAATGCATCAAGACCAAGAATTTCTCTAAGACTTGGACTTTCGTTTATTGCTTTAGGTGGAGTTTTAGGTAAAGAAAAACTAAACAAACCAAGAGTAACAGAAACAATAGAAGCCAGATAAAATGTATACTCTAATGTTTGACTTGCTTCCCATCCTACTCCATAACTTATTACAAGACCCGCTACAATCCAACCTATGGTTCCCCAAACTCTAATTTTTGGAAACTCTTTAGACGGATCTTTCATTTGTCTAAAGGCTATAGAATTAACCAATGCTAAAGTGGGCATATAAAGAATCATATAAATTAAAATGTATGGGTAGAACTTATCAAATCCAAGAGCCACAGAACACATAAATAAAAGCCCACCCCCTAAAATATGGATTAATGCAAGAATTTTTTCTGCATCAAAATACCGGTCTGCGATAAGTCCGATTATAAATGGAGCAACTATAGCTCCCCATGATTGTGTTTCATATGCTAAGGCAATATCTCCACCTGAAGCACTGAATGCTTGTGATAAAAATGTACCCATTGTTACAAACCAACATCCCCAGATAAAAAACTCAAGGAACATCATTACACTTAATTTAAAGCTTGTTGTCTTATTCATAATATTTTAAATTGATTGACCAACCTTGATTAATAAATCTCTAGTTGCTTTAATTCCTTCAACTTCAGATAATCTTTTACCTTCATATTCAACTCCAATATAACCTGTATATCCAAAGCTTTTAACTATTTTCAACATTTTCATGTAATCAATAGTTTTTTCGTCACCATTTCCATCAAAGTCATTTGATTTTGCACTTACAGCAAATGCTTTAGGCATCATTTCTTCAACTCCTTTATAAAAGTCATATACCGTTTCACAAGTTCCGTCAAAAACAGAACCGTATCCTTCATCTGCCATACAAAAATTTCCAAAGTCAGGAAGTGTACCTACATTGTCCATGTTCACACCATTAATTGCATTCATTAGTTCAGGTATATTGGATGTAATCCTTCCATGATTTTCAACAATTACATTTAATCCAGTACCTTTTGCATGTTCTCCTAATTTAGAGAGACTATCTATAGAAAGAGCTTTCCATGTTTCAATATCTTTTGATCCATATAAATTAAGCCTAACTGATGTACAATTCATTTCAGCTGCAGTATCTATCCAGAGCTTATGATTATCTATGGATTTTAATCTTTTCTCTTCATCTTCTCCTGCTAAATCTCCTTCTTCATCTATCATTATTAATACATTATCCATTCCGTTGTCAGATGCAAGTTGATTATTCTTTAAAATGAAGTTTTTAATACTAGAAGATTTGTCTTCGCTCTTCATTACATCATCATACAGTTGATTTACATATTCTAATCCAGTAAACCCTAGATCTTTAGATTTTTCTGCAAAAAGATAAGGTGACATTTCACCTCCTCTTATAGCCTTATGAAGTGACCATTGAGCAAGAGATAATTTAAAAAATATTTCTTTTTGACTCTCGCATGATAAATATCCAAGCGATGATATTCCAAGAGCTCCTGTTGAAGCTAGTTTTATAAATTCTTTTCTTTTCATTTTAGTGGGTTTTTTAGTCTACTATAAATATAAATTTAAATAATTAATTATTATTTAATTATTTAATGTTTAAATTAGAATTGATTTCTAAATAAAATTATGGATAATAAATTTGATGCAATTGTTGTTGGTACCGGTATAAGTGGTGGATGGGCTGCAAAAGAATTGACAGAAAAAGGTCTAAAAACTCTGGTTCTTGAGAGAGGAAGAATGGTTACTCACGTAGACGATTATCATACTGCAAACATGGATCCATGGGATTTTGAAGGGGGAGATACGATAACTCAAGAGGCATATAAAAGACAACCTAAACAAAGTAGAACAGGATATGTTAATACTGAGTCATCTAGACATTTTTTTGTCGATGATTTGAAACACCCTTATAATGATGATAAAAATAAGTTTAATTGGATTAGAGGTTATCATGTAGGTGGGAGGTCATTGACCTGGGGAAGACATACCTATAGACTAAGTGAATTTGACTTTGAAGCAAATTTAAAAGATGGAATTGGTGTAGATTGGCCAATTAGATATAAAGATATAGCCCCTTGGTATGATTATGTTGAAGAATACATTGGAGTTCAAGGGAGGTATGAGGGATTACCTCAATTTCCTGATGGCAAATTTTTAAAACCATTTGAATTAAATGTATTGGAAAACCATATGAGAGAAAGTATAGCCAAAAACTTTAATGATGGTAGAATACTTTCAAATGCAAGAACTGCTCATATTACTGAAGGAACTAAACCAGGATTAGGAAGAGTTACATGTCAATATAGAAATAGATGCAGAAGAGGTTGTCCTTATGGTGCCTACTTTAGTAGTAATTCATCTACTTTACCAGCAGCTGAGGCTACAGGCAATATGACTTTAATGCCTAACTCTATTGTTCATGAAATTATTTATGATGAAGATAAAAAAAGAGCAACAGGTGTTAGGGTAATTGATGCAGAAAACAATCAATCATATGAATATTATGCTAAAGTAATTTTCTTATGTTCCTCAGCTATTGCATCTACCTCCATTTTAATGCAATCAAAATCAAACAGATTCCCTAATGGTATGGGAAATGATTCAGGAGAGTTAGGACATAATTTAATGGATCATCATTTTCAAACTGGTGCATATGGAACCTTTGATGGGTTCAAAAATAAGACAACTTATGGAAGAAAACCAGCTGGATTTTTTATTCCAAGATTCAGAAATATTGGAGGAACAACAAACAGAAAGGATTTCATTCGAGGTTATGGATATCAAGGTGGAGCTTCTAGAGGCTCAAAGAGCATAGCAAGCAGTAAAGAAGAATTAGCTGCATATGGAAAAAAATTCAAAGACATTATAGTTCAAGAAGGAGGATGGTCTGGATCTATGGGTGCATTTGGAGAAATATTACCTTACCATGATAACCAAATGACCCTTGATTATAACAAGCTCGATAAATGGGGTCTTCCTACTGTTACATTTGATGCAAAAATTAGAGAAAATGAAATTGCAATGAGAAAAGACATGAAACAACAGGCTATAGAAATGCTTGAAAAATCAGGTTTTAAAAATGTAGTTGGAACAGGAACTGATGATAATTATGTTTTCGGAAATGGAATCCATGAAATGGGTACAGCAAGAATGGGAAGGGACTCAAAAACTTCAGTTCTTAATGGTAATAATCAAATTCACAGTGTTAAAAATGTTTATGTTACAGATGGGGCATGTATGACATCAGCTGGAAATCAAAACCCATCAATAACTTATATGGCATTAACAGCAAGAGCAGCAAATCATGCAGTGGAGGAATTAAACAAACAAAATATATAGAAATGGATAGAAGAGCAGCAATAAAAAATATAGGAGTTTCATTTGGTTCAATTACTTTATCATCAGGAGTCTTATCTATTATTCAATCATGTCAAACAAATGATCTAAATTGGACACCTAAATTTTTTACAGCAAAAAGAATTGGTTTTATGGACAGGATGCTTGAAATTATTATTCCTGAAACTGATACTCCTGGAGCTATATCTTTAAATCTTTCAAAATTTATAGATGCATACACTTATAGAAATATTTCATCAAAAAATCAAACTGAATTAAATCAAGAGATTGATGAATTTATGAATTTCATTCTTAATAATGAAAACAAAAAATTAATAGATGAGATAGATGATATTAAATTAGAAAAGTACTTATCAAATCATCTAGACTCAGATGAGTTTACTGAATCAAATGGGAAAAATTATTCTGAAATATGTTCTCTTCTTAGACAGATGGGTGTAAATGCATATAAGCTAACAGAATACGTTATGACCAACAAACTTGGCTATGTTCCAATTCCTGGATATTATGATGGGAATGTTGATGTCTAGCTAACTATAAATTCACCCATCATAAGTTGATAGTGACCAGGGAATGAACATATAAAAATATAAGTTCCTGGCTCTGGAGCATCAAAAGTAATTGTGTCTGATTCTCCACCTCCTAACATCTTTGTATATGCTAATTCATCTCCTCCCTCAGGAATATACTCTGAGTTTCTAGCACCCGCAGCTTTAAGTGCATAGGCATTAACGTCAACATCAGTTTTTAGTAGAACAAAATTATGACCCATTGAACTTGCAGGGAACCTACCGTTATGCTTTAATGTTAATGTGACCTTCTGATTAGAATTAACTTTAATAATCTTTTTATCAAATTTCATTTGATCATTTGAGTTAAGAGTTACAGTGTTTGAAACCATATTGCTCTGAACAATAGTAGGTTCTTCTTTAACTCTCTCATATTGAAATTTTTCCTTAGTGTTATTTGTATTATTACACGATAATATAAATAAAGACAATAGTAAGAGTCTAGTTTTCATATGAATAAGATTAAGTGACAAATTTATTACAGAAAATTTAAAATCACTATTATTAATGATTAATATTTATTATTAAATAATTAAAAATTTCTATTTTTTAAAAGACACAAGATATACTCCAATAAAAACTAGGATACACGATAATATTTTAGTTGTATCTAAGGTATCATTTGCAGTAATTAGAGCAAAAATAATTGTTATAATAGGCTGAAGATAAATAAATGATCCAACTGTAGTTGGCGATAATTTTTTCAATGCATAAATATTAAATAAATATGTTAAAAAAGTTGTGCCGATTACTACATACCCCATTCTCCATATAGCAAACCATGGAAGTTCAGTCCATTTAACTTCAATAAACTGATTAAATGTAATAGGCGCAGAAAGAAATAATCCAATTAAGAATAGCCATTTCATTAAAGTAAAAATATTATACTTGTTTGTTAATGGTTTAACAATAATTAAATAGCCTGCATAAGCAGAGGCATTAAGAAGAAAAAATGAATTACCAAGCGGAATATTTGGTGCATTAATTCCAGTTTTACTACTATTTAGTATTAAGAAAACTGCGCCTGAAAACCCAATTAAAATACCAAGAATTTTTTTAATAGTTATTTTTTCCTTTAAAAAGAAGTATGACAATATTAAAACCAGAACAGGGGATAAGGTAATTATTACTCCACTATTTATAGGTGTAGATAATTCGAGACCTCTAAAAAAGGCAAGCATATTTGTACACATTCCTAATATAGAAGCGAAAATTATTTTTAAAAAATCTCCTCTTTCAATTTTCTCTTTTGGTGCAAATAGGCTAATAAACCAAAAGATTGAAGTGGCACCAAGTAATCTTAGCATTATAAACCCAGATGACCCAATATAGATGGGCATAACTTCTTTTGCTATAGTATGGTTAATACCATATATACTAGTAGCTAAAAATGCAGCAATTAATGCAAGATTTCTTTTGTTCATTACTAAATTTGTGCAACAAAGAAAATCAATTTAGTAGAATCCTACACCTAATTTCGAATATCTTTATCTTTGTTAATATGAAGAAAAAAATGAAGTTTAATACAAAGGCAATACATGGAGGTCAAATCCTTGATCCTGCATATGGTTCTGTAATGACTCCGATATATCAAACCTCAACCTATGCTCAGACTTCTCCTGGCAAACATAAAGGATATGAGTATAGTAGAACACACAATCCTACAAGAACAAATTTTGAAAGGTCTATAGCATCATTGGAAAATGGAAATCATGGACTTGCTTTTGCATCTGGATTAGCAGCTATTGATGCGATTATAAAAACTTTAAATCCTGGAGATGAGATAATTTCCACTAATGATTTATATGGGGGAAGCTATAGACTATTTAAACAAGTATTTGAGAAATATGATTTGAAATTCCATTTTGTAAATATGGAGGATTCAAAATATGTAGAAGCAAAAATAAATTCAAAGACAAAATTAATTTGGGCAGAAACTCCTACTAACCCGATGATGAACGTTGTCGATATTAGGTCAATGTCAAAATTGGCAAAACAAAATAAAATTCTGTTATGTGTGGATAATACATTTGCAACACCATATATTCAAAGACCTTTAGATTTAGGAGCAGATATCGTTATGCATTCAGCAACAAAGTACATTGCAGGCCACAGTGATGTTGTAATTGGAGCAATTGTTGTCAACGATAAAATTCTTCATGAAAAATTATCATTTATTCAGAATGCATCTGGAGCTACACCTGGACCAATGGATTGCTTTTTAACATTAAGGGGAATTAAAACACTTCATTTAAGGATGCAAAGACATTCTGAAAATGCAGAGAAAATTGCCATGTATTTAAAAGATCATAAAAAAATTGAAAATGTTTATTGGGCTGGCTTTAAGGATCATAAAAATTATAAAATTGCAAAAAGTCAAATGGATGCTTTTGGCGGAATGGTTTCATTTATTCCAGCGGACAGAACCTTTGAAACAGCTAAACAAATTGCAGAAAATCTTAAATTATTTACACTAGCAGAGTCTTTGGGTGGAGTTGAGAGTTTATGCTGTCATCCAGCAAGCATGACACATGCATCTATTCCTGTTGAAGAGAGAGAAAAATCAGGATTAGTAGAATCATTATTAAGACTAAGTGTCGGTGTTGAAGATGTAGATGACTTAATAGATGATTTAAATCATGCTATAGGATAATATTTATGGAAATTTTAAAAGACAAGAAAATATATTTTAGTTCAGATAATCATCTTGGTTCTCCTACATTAGAAGAGAGTAAAGAAAGAGAAAAAATATTTGTTTCATGGCTTGAATCTATAAAACATGATGCTGATATAATTTTTCTATTAGGAGACCTATTTGACTTTTGGTTTGAATATAAAGAAGCTGTTCCAAGAGGATTTACTAGAGTTTTGGGAAAGCTTGCAGAATTATCTGATTCAGGAATAAAAATTTACTTTTTCATTGGAAATCATGATTACTGGATGACAGACTATTTTGAGAACGAGCTAAATATTAAAGTTTTTAGATCACCTGAGTTATTTATTTTTAATTCGAAATCATTTTTAATAGGCCATGGAGATGGACTTGGACCTGGAGATTATGGATATAAAAGAATGAAATTAATTCTCTCTAACCCATTCTTTATATGGTTATTTAGATTATTGCATCCAGACATTGGTATAAAACTTGGTAAATATTTGTCACAACGTAATAAACTTATTTCTGGAACTGAGGATATAAAATTTAAAGGAGAGAAAAAAGAATGGTTAATTCAATATTGTTTAAAAAAATTATCAAAAGAACATATTGATTACTTTGTTTTTGGGCATAGACATCTTCCAATTGTTCATCAACTTAAACCTAAATCTAAGTATATAAATCTTGGTGATTGGATTACCCATTATACATTTGGTGTTTTTGATGGAAAGACTTTTAATTTAAGAAATTATATAAAGAACAATGATTGAATCACAAAAGTCAAATTTTGAAAGAAGTGTTCTTGTGGGTGTTACTAATGACTCTCAAAATGAAGAAAAATTAAATGAGTTTCTTGAAGAATTAGAATTCCTATCTGTAACAGCTGGAGGTAAAGTAATTAGAAAATTCAAACAAAAAATTAATACTCCTAATCCAAAGACTTTCATAGGAAAGGGGAAAATTGAAGAGATTCAAAAATATATCAAAAATAATGATGTTTCAATTGTCGTTTTTGATGATGAACTTTCTCCAACTCAACAAGCTAATATTGAAAAAATTTTAAAGTGTAAAATACTAGATAGAACAGCTTTAATTCTTGATATTTTTGCTCAAAGAGCAAAAACAAGTTATGCTAAAACGCAGGTTGAATTAGCTCAATATGAATACTTGCTTCCTAGATTAAAGGGTCTTTGGACTCACCTGGAAAGACAAAAGGGTGGGATTGGTATGAGAGGTCCTGGAGAAACAGAAATTGAAACTGATAGAAGAATTGTTAGGGATAAAATATCATTATTAAAAAAGAAAATTTCTGTTATTGATAAACAAATGAAAGTTCAAAGAGGTAATCGAGGTTCATTGGTTAGAGTTGCACTTGTTGGATATACAAATGTTGGTAAATCAACTATAATGAATTTACTTTCAAAGAGTAAAGTTTTTGCCGAAGATAAATTATTTGCCACTCTTGATACAACAGTTAGAAAAGTTGTTATTAATACTTTGCCATTTCTTTTAACCGACACAGTAGGGTTTATTAGGAAACTACCTACACAGTTAATAGAGTCATTTAAGAGTACACTTGAGGAAGTAAAAGATGCAGATATTCTTCTACATATTGTAGATATATCTCATCCAAGTTTTGAAGATCATATAAAGTCAGTTGATAAAATTCTGAGTGAAATAAACTCTCACAACAAGTATAACCTTATGATTTTTAATAAAATAGATAATTATAAACAGGTTGAGTTTAATGATTCGGATTCTAAAAATAATAGTCATTACTCATTAATGCAGTGGAGAAATACATGGATGAACAAAACTAATGGAAAAGCATTATTTATATCTGCAAAAAATAAAATTAACTTTGATAATCTTAGGAAAGAGATATATGAAATAGTTAAGAATGTTGATATGAGTCATTATCCTAAAAATGATTATTTATACCCAGAATATTTTTCCAAGTAAATAATTGGTTAACATTCAATTTAACCAATTATTAACAGGGATTTTACTAATAATTTTTGAAATTTGAATAAATAAATTCAGTAAACATGAGTGATACTAAAACTAACATAGATTTAAATAAGAAAGACGAATTGATTAAACAGGAAAGTGCTTTTGTTGATCTTCTTTCGATGGAAATAAATAAAAAAATAATAGGTCAGAAAAAAATGATCGAAAGACTAATGATAGGACTGCTTGGTAAAGGACATATTTTGCTTGAAGGGGTTCCAGGTCTTGCAAAAACACTTGCTATAAATAGCTTGAGTAGCGCAGTTAAAGGTTCATTTAGTAGAATTCAGTTTACTCCTGATTTGCTTCCAGCAGATGTTACTGGGACAATGATCTATAACATGAAAGAAGCTAACTTCTCAATAAAACAAGGTCCAGTATTTGCAAATTTTGTTTTAGCAGATGAGATTAATAGAGCCCCTGCTAAAGTTCAATCTGCATTACTAGAAGCTATGCAAGAAAAACAGGTCACTATTGGAGATAAAACTTTTCAACTTTCTGATCCTTTCCTTGTAATGGCTACTCAAAACCCTGTTGAGCAGGAAGGTACTTATCCTTTACCAGAAGCACAAGTAGATAGATTTATGCTAAAAGTTGTTATTGATTACCCTGAAATAGAAGAGGAACAAAAAATTATAAATATGAATCTTTCTTCATCTCAAGAAAAGATTAAACCAGTTGTAACAACGAAACAAATTACAACTGCTCAAGGAATTGTGAATGATGTATATATGGATGAAAAAATTGAAAAATATATACTTGACATAATTTTTTGTACTAGATATCCGGAAAGATATAATCTCAAAAATCTATCTCCACTTATCTCGTTTGGTGCGTCTCCACGTGGAAGCATAAACCTTGCATTAGCCTCTAAATGTTATGCTTTTATTAAACATAGAGGATTCGTAATACCAGAGGACGTTAGGGAAGTTGTTGCGGATGTATTAAGGCATAGAATTGGGCTAACCTATGAAGCAGAAGCGGAGAGTGTAACTACTGAAGATATAATTAAACAAATTGTCAATACAGTTGAAGTACCATAATCAATGGATTCTAAAGAATTACTTAAGAAAGTAAGACAAATTGAAATAAAAAGCAGAAGATTAAGTGATAACCTATTTGGCGGAGAATACTTAAGCACCTTCAAAGGAAGGGGTATGACTTTTAGTGAAGTAAGAAAATATGAATTTGGAGATGATATTAGATCTATTGATTGGAATGTTACTGCCCGATATAATGAACCTTTTATAAAAATATTTGAGGAGGAAAGAGAATTAACATTGATGTTGTTAATAGATGTTAGTGGTTCAAAAAACTTTGCAACAAGAAATAAATTAAAAAAAGAAATTGTCACTGAAATTGCTGCTACACTTGCATTTTCTGCATTAAAAAATAATGATAAAGTTGGCGCTATACTTTTTAGTGATAATATTGAATTATTTATTCCACCAAACAAGGGCAAAAAACATATTTTAAGGATTATCAGAGAGTTACTTGAATTTAAGCCAAACAGTTCAAAAACCAATATAGACTCATCTCTCAAATTCTTACTAAGTGTCATTCAAAAAAAAGCTATAGTTTTTATTTTATCTGACTTCATAGACAATAATTATGATAAATCTCTGAAATTAGCTGCCAAAAAATTTGATTTAACTGGTATTAGAATATTTGATCAAATGGAAACTGAAATTCCTAAGCTTGGATTTGTCCCTATGATTGATGCAGAATCAAATGAACTAGTTTGGGTAGATACATCATCAAAAAAGATTAGAGAAAACTATTCTAATAACTATAATTCATCGATACAACAGTTTGAAAGTTTGTTCAATAAAAATGGAGCTGGTGTAATTAATTGTATGGTAGATGAAAGTTATGTTAAAAAACTTCTGGGTTATTTTAAACATAGAGCATAATGAATAAAAGAATTTTATTTTTTTGGATTTTATCTATAAGCTCTCTAATAGGCCAGTCTGCTAATTTTGATGCTAATATTGATATTACAACTTCAATTGATACAACTCAAGTAAAAATTGGAGAGGAAATTAATTATAAAATTAATATTTACTCAAAGAATAAATACAATATTCGGTTTGATGAGAACCCAAACTTCATGCCTTTTGAGATTTTAAAATCTTATCCGTTTGATACAATAATTGAATCATCAACTATATCGAAAGAATATTCACTAATTAACTTTGAGCCAGGTGAATATTGGATTCCCCGTCAAAAAATATATTTTAATCAATCTCTTAAATTTAGTGATTCATTACTGGTAATAATAAACGATGTAGTAATTGACACTACTAAACAAAAATTATTTGATATAAAACCAATAATTCCAGTAAATAGAAATTATCAAAAATTAATTACAAACCTTTTTATTGTACTATTGGTTTTAATTCTAATTTATATAACATACAGATTTAAACTATTTAGTAAAAAACAAAACTCGTTAGATGAGATTAGATCTCTTTATGAAATTGCAGTTGATAAATTGAATGATTTAGACAATATAGATCCTAATTCTCAAATAGAATTTAAAGAGTATTACACTATTTTGATTGATATATTCAGAGAATATTTAGAGTCCCAAGTTAAAATACCTGCAATGGAAAGCACCTCAAGAGAGCTTATCGTCAGAATAAATATGCTTAAAGATGGAGATAACTATAACTTTGAGAAAAAACAGATTGATATACTTGAAAAACTTTTCACAAAATCTGATTTAATAAAATTTGCAAAATCATTACCTACAAAAACAGATATCAAGAGTGATATTTCCACAATTAAAGATTTCATTGATACAACTGAAAAGATTTATAACGAAAAATATAATATTACTGAAGAAGAAGAAACTCAAGTTGAGCAAACCTCTCTAATAGATAATATTATAATATTATTAAAATATTCATTTTTAATAATAGCGTCATCACTAATTATTTGTGTTTTAATATTTGGATATTACCCTGTAAGAGACACAATATTATTAAACCCTACTAAAAAACTTCTTTCAAAGAACTGGTATACTAGTCAATATGGATCTCCTCCAGTAGAACTAATTACACCTAAAATTCTATCAAGAATAAATGATAGTATAGATAAAAGTAAATTTGAAATGGGAAGCTTTAATGATCCGTTTTATTTGTCTCTAGATTTTAAGGATGTCAACCAGAGTGATAATCCTACAAATATTGAATTATTAAAAAATGAACTCATCAAAAAATTTCAAAGTACAGGCTCTAAAAATATTCTAGTTAAAGATGATCAGTTTAATATAAAATCTGGAGATATTGGATTAAGACTTTATGGTAGTTTAGATATAGAGATTAGTAATAGTCTGTATAGATCAAATTTTACATCAATTATATTACCATACGACAAAAAAACAATTACTCTTATAATTGTATATAGAGATGATGATAGATATGCAAATAAGATAGAGTCAAGAATCTTAGAAAGTTTTGATATAATAAAAGAACTATAATGTTTAAAGATATTTATTTTGCAGATCCAGAATTTCTTGTAATACTTATAGTAATTCCTTTGGCTATTTTCTTTTGGTTTAAATTTGGTAAGTTAACCCAAGCTACTTTAAAATATTCATCATTATCACTTCTTAAGCTCAACAATTCCTTTATATCAAAACTAAGACCTCTCTTGAATATTCTTAGAATAATAGTGATATTATTTTTAGTAGTAGCTGTTTCAAGACCACAATCAAAATCTACATCTAAAAGAATTAAAACATCTAGAGGTATTGATATTGTAATGGTTATAGATATTTCAT
>NTKQ01000008.1 GCA_002457075.1 Cryomorphaceae bacterium MED-G11 | reverse complement strand
TATTTAATAACACACCATATCATAGATCTAATTTTATATACTTAACTAAGAAAAAGTATTTTGATGGTACTCAATTTTATAGAGTAATAAATGACTTTGTAATTCAGGCAGGAAACAGTGATAATGTTAAAATCTCAAAAAAAAGAAAAGAGATTGGAAAGTATCTTTTGCCAAATGATTTTAATAAAGGTCATACTCATATAAGAGGAATGGTAAGTATGCCTAGTAGTTCATTAGATAATCCATATAAAATGGCATCTCCTTTTGAATTTTTTATAGTACAAAAAAAAGATGGAGCCCATCACTTAAATGGAAACTATACTATTTTCGGAAAGGTAGTAGATGGAATGGAAATAGTTGATCAGATAGCGAGTTTACCAACTGATAATAGAGATTGGCCTTTAGATAATGTTTACATAAATAAAGTTGAAATAATATATTAACCCATAAATGGGTATCTAAAGTCTTTAGCTGGTATAAAAGTTTCTTTAATTAATCTTGGAGATGTCCATCTCAAAAGATTAAGGTAAGAACCAGCTTTATCATTTGTTCCAGATCCTCTAGCCCCTCCAAATGGTTGTTGACCAACAACTGCACCTGTACATTTATCATTTATATAAAAATTACCTGCACAATTTTGAAGCTTGTCCACAGCATTACTCAGTATATATCTGTCTTCACAAAAAACAGCTCCAGTTAATGCATACTCAGAAGTTTCATCAACAATTTTGAGCGTTTCATCCCATTTAGCATCATCATATTCATAGATTGTTACTACAGGTCCAAATAATTCAGTTTCCATTGAATAATAATTAGGATTTGTAGTCTTAATAACTGTTGGCTCGACAAAATATCCTTTTGATTTATCATATACACCACCAATTATAATTTCAGCATCTTTATCAATTTTAGCCTTTTCTATTGCATCAGCAAGTTTATCAAATGAATTTTCATGAATAACAGCAGTCATAAAATTTTTAAAATCTTCAGGGCTACCTATTTTTATTTTACTAACCTCTAACTTTAATTTTTTAAAAAAATCTATTGATATAGATTTGGGAATATAAATTCTTGAAGCGGCAGAACATTTTTGTCCTTGAAATTCAAATGCTCCTCTTATTACTGCAGTAACTAACTCCCCAATATCTGCAGAATTATGAGCTACAATAAAATCTTTACCACCTGTTTCTCCGACAATCCTAGGATAAGAATTATAGTTTTCAATATTATTCCCAATTTTTTTCCATAAACCTTTAAATACAGATGTAGATCCTGTGAAATGAATTCCAGCAAAATCCTTTGAATCTAATATTGTATTTGTAATCATTTCAGGATCTCCATAAACTGCATTTATAACTCCATCAGGAAGACCGGCCTCCCTAAACACATCAATTACAATTTTAGCAGAAAAAATTTGATGATCACTAGGTTTCCATACAACAGTATTTCCCATCATTGCAGCACTTCCTGGAAGATTACCAGAGATTGCTGTAAAATTAAATGGAGTTATTGCATAGACAAAACCTTCAAGTGGTCTATATCCAAGCCTGTTCCAGACTCCTGGATCTGATTTTGGTTGTTGACTATATATGTGCTGCATACTATATACATTAAACTTTAAAAAATCTACTAATTCACATGCAGCATCAATTTCAGCTTGAAAAATAGTCTTGGATTGAGCTAGCATAGTGGCAGCATTAATTCTGTCTCTGTATGGACCAGCTACAAGTTCTGCTGCTTTGAGGAAAATTGCAGCTCTTTGTTCCCATCTCATGTTTGCCCATTTATCTTTCGCGTCTAATGCTGATTTTATTGCCATCTCAACATGTTCTTTTTCTGCTAAGTAATATTTACCAAGAATATGTTTATGATCATGTGGGGGTGACATATTAGAAGTTTTAGAACTTGTAATAAATTTACCACCAATCCACATCTTTACCTCTGTTTTTGAATTTTTAAGTTCTTTGTATATAGCAAGAACCGATTCTTTTTCAGCACTATTTGGTTTGTAATCCTTAATAGGTTCATTTATTGGATTTGGTACATTAACAATTGAGTTATTCATAACATAAATTTTGGTTATCTAAATTAATTTAATTTGATAATAATTTTAATAAAAATACTTTTTTTTCTTGATGTGTTATTAGTAAATTTGCAGACATAAATTATTAATAATTGATGTCTAAAGACATAAGCATCAGAAATGGTGCTAATCTAAATCTGAAAGGTCGTGCTTCAAAAGAATTTGGAGTCGCCAAAAAAAGCCTTACCTACGCTTTAAACCCTGACGACTTCTTTTCTCTAAATCCTCGTATGCTTGTTAAAGAAGGAGATAAAGTTTCTCATGGACAACCTGTATTTTATGATAAAAATCATGAAGATGTTAAAATAGTATCACCAGTTAGTGGAAGAATAAAAGAAATTGTAAGAGGTGATAAAAGAAAAATTTTATATGTTATAATTCAAAAAGAAGGTGATGATATAATAAAATTTGATGTTCCTAGCATTTCTAAGTTATCCAAAGAAAAGATAATTGAGCTTCTAATTGATTCTGGCTCTTTAGCATATATAAAGCAAAGACCCTACAACATAATAGCTAAAACTAATAAGCTTCCAAAATCAATATTTGTTTCTACTCATTCAACTGCTCCTTATTCAGTTGACTATGATTTTATAATGAAAGATAGAATGGCTGATTTACAAGCAGGCATTAATATTATGAGCACTTTGATTGAAAAGCCAATTAACCTTTCAACTACTCACAAGAAAGATAGTCGTTTTACAAATCTTGAAAATGTTGAAATATATAATATAAAAGGAGTTCACCCTTCTGGAAATGAAAGCTTCCAAATAAACAAAATTGATCCTTTAAACTTTGGAGAGATAGTTTGGGTGGTCAAGCCTGAAGATCTTGCTAATATTGGTACTTTTTTTAAAACAGGAATTTTCTGTTCAACTAGAACAATTGCTGTTTCAGGAGATTCCTTAAAATCTCCAAAATATTTTAGTACTACTATTGGATCTTCAATTTCATCTTTAGTTAACGATGATGAAATAAATGATATTAATAATTACAGATTTATAAACGGCGATCCTCTAAGTGGATCAAAAGTTGAATATTCTAAATACATTGGATTTTATAATAATTGTCTAAGTATAATCGAAGAAGGCAACAATTATAGAATGCTTGGATGGCTTCCTTTTATGTATAATTCTGTGCCTAGTTTGTCTAAGACCTCATTCTCATGGTTGTTAGGTGGCGCAAAAAAAGTTAATACAAATCTTAACGGAGAAGAGAGAGCTATTGTAGTGACTGGAGAAATGGAAAAATATTTTCCTATGGATATATATCCAATGCAATTGATAAAAGCATGTATGAGAGGTGATATCGAAAAAATGGAATCTTTGGGTATATATGAAGTTGTACCAGAAGACTTTGGTCTAGTTGATTTTTCTTGTACTTCAAAAATTGAAGCTCAAGAAATAATTAAAAGTGGAATTGAAATAATGTTAAAAGAAGTAGGGTAATGAAATTTATTAGAAAACAAGTTGATGAAATAAAAAAACCTTTCTTAAAGGGAGGTAAGCTAGAGATATTGTATCCTGCTTTTAATGCATTTGAAACAATGCTTTTTGTTCCTGATCATACAACCTCTAAAGGATCTCACATTCGTGATGGAGTTGATTTAAAAAGAACAATGATAACCGTTATAATAGCTCTTATTCCTGCATTATTCTATGGTATGTATAATACAGGTTATCAATACTTTATTCAAACAGGTATTAACTTTACATTTTTAGACGCTCTTCTTCATGGAGCTTACAAGATTTTCCCAATGATTGTTGTTTCATATGCGGTTGGTTTAGCAATTGAGTTTGCATTTGCAGTTTATAGAAATCACCCAGTTAACGAAGGATATTTAGTAACAGGTCTTCTTATTCCGATGATAATGCCAATAGATATGCCATTATGGATGTTAGCTATTTCTGTTGTTTTTGCTGTATTAATTGCCAAGGAAGCTTTTGGTGGAACAGGAATGAATATTCTTAACCCAGCACTAACTGCTAGAGCTTTTGCTTTTTTTGCTTACCCTACGTTTATGTCTGGTGACAAAGTATGGGTTTCAGAGGCAAGCAATGTAGATGCTATATCTGGTGAAACTATACTGGGAACTCTAGCAGCTAACGGAGAAGTTACATATAGTTCTATTAGTATGTTCATGGGATCTATTCCTGGGTCTGTTGCTGAAACTTCAGTATTTTTTGTATTAATAGGAGCCCTAATTTTAATTTTGACTGGAGTAGGGAGTTGGAGAATAATGATAAGTGGAGTTCTTGGTGCTTCATTAGTTGGAATATTATTTAACCTTTGGGGTGCTAATTCGTTGATGAGTTTTGATTGGTATAATCATCTGTTAGTCGGTGGTTTTGCTTTTGGAATTGTGTTTATGGCTACTGACCCTGTTTCAGCTGCTCAAACTACCAAAGGAAAGTGGATATATGGATTTTTAGTTGGAGTATTTTGTATTCTCATTAGAGTGTTTAACCCCGCTTATCCTGAAGGAGTGATGTTAGCAATTCTACTAATGAATGTATTTGCACCACTTATTGATCATTATGTTATTGAGTCAAACGTATCTAACAGAAGAAAGAGATGGGGAAGTGTTAACCTAAAAACAGCATAATGAACAGAGATTCAAATAAACATACTTATATTTTTGCAATACTAATGGTAGTTTCAGTTGCCTTTGTTTTATCATTTACTTCCGAGTCATTAAAAGATCTCCAAAACTCAAATGTTAAGAAAGAGAAAATGCAAAACATACTTTCTTCAGTTGGTATTAATGTTAGTAGAGATGAATCAGAGGATTTGTATATGGACTACATATCTGAAGAACTTTCTTTAAAGTTAGACGGAACAATAGATAGTGATATTGAAGCATTTGATATAAACCTAGCTTTAGAGGTAAAAAAAGATTCAGACACTCAAAGGTTTCCTTTATACATTGCAAATGTTGAAAATGAAAAATTTTATGTTATTCCATTAAGAGGAGCTGGATTGTGGGCTGAAATATGGGGTTACATTGCACTTCGAGAAGATATTAATACTATAAAAGGTGTGTCATTTGACCATAAAAGTGAAACTGCTGGATTAGGAGCTGAGATAACAGAAGATTGGTTTATTGATAGTTTTACTGATGAAAAAATAAATGATTCTCAAGGTAATTTTGTTGGGGTTTACTTAACAAAGTCTAATAATGATCCAAGAAATGAGGATAAGATGGATAATGAGGTTGATGCGATTTCTGGTGCCACCATTACAGGAGATGGTGTATCAGACATGATTATAGAGAGAGTTCAAAATTATCTTCCATATTTTAATAATATTAGTAATGAGTAAAGATAGAGAGCCGTTATTTTCCAAAAAAAATAGAGCATTATTAACTGATCCTCTAGATGATGATAACCCAATTACAGTCCAAGTATTAGGTATATGTTCTGCACTAGCAATTACAGTTAAGTTAGAGCCTGCAGTTGTAATGACAGTTTCAGTAATATTTGTAATGGCAGCAGGAAATGTTATTGTTTCTATTTTGAGAAATGTTATTCCAACGAGAATTAGAATTATTGTTCAATTATTAGTAGTTGCAACTCTTGTTGCCCTTGTTGACCAATTTCTTAAGGCTTATGCCTATGATGTAAGTAAGCAATTGGCAATATTTATTGGACTAATAATTACCAATTGTATAATAATGGGGAGATTTGAAGCATTTGCTCTTGCTAATGGTGTTTGGAAATCTTTTCTAGATGGGGTTGGAAATGCAGCAGGATATGGTTGGATTCTAATTGTTGTTGCTTTTGTAAGAGAATTGTTTGGGTCTGGTGAATTGTGGGGAATTCCTGTTATTCCGCAATTAATTTATGATCTAGGATACCAAGATAATGGTTTAATGCTACTTTCACCGATGGCTCTAATTGTTGTTGGGCTTTATATCTGGATTCAGAGATTTTATAATAGAAAACTAATTGAAAAAGATTAAATGGAAGATTTAGCTAACCTATTTATCAAAAGTATTTTCATAGAGAATATGGTTTTTGCCTATTTTCTTGGTATGTGCTCATATCTAGCAGTATCCAAGACAGTTAAAACTGCTGTTGGTTTAGGTTATGCTGTAATTTTTGTTTTAACAATTACAGTTCCAATAAATTATTTAATCAACTCTTATTTGCTTGCTCCTGGAGCACTTACTTGGATTGGCCCTCAATTTGCTAATGTTGACTTATCATTTTTAACTTTTATAATGTTTATTGCTGTAATTGCCTCAATGGTTCAATTAGTTGAAATGATTGTTGAAAAAGTTTCTCCAAGTTTATATGGGTCACTTGGTATATTCCTTCCACTTATAGCAGTAAATTGTGCAATCTTAGGTGGATCTTTATTTATGCAACAAAAAGATTTTATTAATACTTTAGAATCTGCTGTTTATGGTTTTGGATCAGGAATTGGATGGTTCCTTGCAATAGTTGCAATAGCTGCTATTAGAGAAAAAATAACCTATTCTAATATTCCAGACCCTTTAAGAGGACTAGGAATAACTTTTATTATAACTGGGCTAATGGCTCTTGGTTTTATGAGTTTTATGGGAATTAAATTATAAGAATAAGAAATGGATATTAATGTAATTATTGCTAGTACTGTCGGCCTTTTTGTAATAACACTTTTATTAGTTACAATGCTTCTTTTTGCAAAAGCAAAACTATTACCTTCAGGTCCAGTAAAACTAATTATAAATGGAGAAAAAAATGTTGAAGTAAACTCAGGGGATACTCTGTTGACTACTCTTGGAAATAATAAAATATTTTTACCATCTGCATGTGGAGGTGGAGGAACATGTGTTCAGTGCAAGTGTCAAGTTGTTGAAGGTGGAGGAGAGATCCTCCCTACTGAGGAACCTCATTTTACAAGAAAAGAAATTTCAGATGGTTGGAGACTAGGTTGTCAAGTAAAGGTTAAACAAGACATGAAAATTGAAGTTCCTGAAGAGGTGTTTGGTATCAAAAAATGGGAAGCTAAAGTAAAAAGTAATTACAATGTAGCATCATTTATCAAAGAGTTTGTTATAGAAATTCCTGAAGAAATGAACTATAAAGCAGGAGGGTATATTCAAATTGAGATACCAGAGTGCGATATTAATTATAAAGAAATGGATATTACATCTCATCCTGACGAGCATCCAGATAATCCACAAAAATTTAAACTTGAGTGGGATAAGTTTAATCTATGGCCATTAAACATGAAAAACAATGAAACTGTTGAAAGAGCATATTCTATGGCTTCATATCCAGCAGAAGGGAAGCAAGTCATGTTAAATGTGAGAATAGCAACTCCTCCCTGGGATGGTAAAAAAAATGATTGGATGACAGTTAATCCTGGTATTGCATCATCATATATATTTTCAAAAAAACCTGGTGATACTGTTACAATTTCCGGCCCTTATGGTGAGTTTTTTATTAATGAATCTGATGCTGAAATGTTATATGTAGGAGGGGGTGCAGGAATGGCTCCCATGAGATCTCACTTATATGAATTATTTAGAACTATTGAAACTGGAAGAAAAGTTACTTTTTGGTATGGAGGGAGATCAAAAAGAGAGCTATTCTATGTCGATCATTTTAGAGCTCTGGAAAAAGATTATCCAAATTTCAAGTTTTATATAGCTTTATCTGAACCTTTAGAAGAAGATAACTGGAAAGTAAAAGATTCTCTTGATTCAGAAGGGGACGGTTTTACAGGATTTATTCATCAAGTAGTTATTGATAATTATCTTTCAAATCATGAGTCTCCTGAAGATATAGAAGTTTATTTTTGTGGTCCTCCATTAATGAACATAGCTGTTGCAAAAATGGCTGAAGACTTCGGTGTTCCTCCAGAGAACGTTAGATTTGATGACTTTGGTGGCTAATGTTATCTACTAAACAAATATTTTTTTTCTTTTTGTTATTCTTAATCATAAGCTGTGATAATACGGCAAATGAATATAAGCGTATTCGTGGAAATGCACTAGGAACCACCTATAGTGTAATTATTGAGACTGAAGAAAAAGAAAGTTTAATAAGGGAAAAGATTGATTCTATTTTCGAGGTTATTAATAGTTCAATGTCTACTTATATTGATAATTCAGTCATTTCAAAAGTTAATATTTCTGATAAACCTGTTATTGTTGATCAACATTTTATAAAGGTATTTAACAAGTCAAAGGAAATATGGTCTTTATCAAATGGATATTTTGATCCAACAGTAGGGTCTTATGTAAATTTATATGGACTAGGTCCAGATGCTAAAACTGAGCTGATTGATAAATCTAAAATTGACAGTGTAAAAAAAATTGTTGGATTTGAAAAGGTAATTTTAAGTAATGATAATAAAATTATTAAAAATGATAAGAATATTTTTATTGATTTTAATGCAATAGCAAAGGGATATTCTATTGATTTAATAAATAATTTATTTGAAAAAATTAACAGTAATAATTTTTTAATTGAAGTAGGAGGTGAGTTAATCACTAAAGGAAATGCTGAAAATAAAAGAGGATGGATGGTGGCCATTCAAAATCCAATTGAAATAAATAGTTACTACACTGAAATTATCCTTACGAATAAGTCATTAGCAACTTCCGGAAACTATAGAAAGTATAGAATTGACCCTAATACTGGAGAGAGATATGCACATATAATTGACCCTTTATCAGGTCAATCTTTATTTAATAATATTTTAAGTGCTTCAGTCATAGCAGATAATTGTATTGATTCAGATGCCTGGGCTACTGCATTAATGTTAATGAATCCTGGCATTGCTTTAGAGATGATTAATAAAATTGATGGTATTGAAATGTTATTATTAACATCAAAAGATGATCAAATTTTTCCAATTAAATCAAAAGGTTGGGATTCTAATACTAAATGATCTTTTTTGCAATAGGTATTAAATCATTCTCTAAAAGTCCATACTTTATTTTCATTTTTTTAGAAAAATTCTCTCCATAATTTAACATTTCAGCTTCAAATCCTACCTCTTCAATACGATCTTTAAAATCAAGTCCATATTCTCTAACATGATCATATTGTCCAAAATATTTTTCTCTTTCTTGATGTGATGTGATGTTAAAATCTTCAAATGTTTTTTTTCTATTAATGTTAATTGGAACTTGAAGAATTGATACTCCTCCTCTCTTTAAGACTCTATATATTTCTTCTAATGCCCTTCTATCATCTTCAATGTGTTCAAGAACATGGTTACAAATTATTAAGTCAAATGATTCATCTTTAAACTGCATTGATTTCAAATCACCTTTTATATCAGCAATTGGAGAGTTAATATCAAATGTTAAGTAATCCCAATGTTTAAAGTTTTTAAATTTTTTATAAAATATTTGTTCTGGTGCAACATGTAATACTTTTAAGTTTGAACTTAAAATATTTGTTTCTTTATCTAGATATAGCCACAAAAGTCTATGTCTTTCTAGAGATAAAGTTCCAGGACACAAAGCATTTTTTCTAATAGACTTGTATCCATATGATAAAAATTTTGAGTAACAGCTTCCATCGATAGGGTCAACATATTTATTTCCTTTAAATAATACCTTTAGAAAAGGGGCTAAATAAAAACTATATTTAATTAATAATTTTCTAGGTAGAAACTTCAATATATATTTCATTAATCAAAAAAATTTTTAAATCTTTTTTCTTCTTCTGATTTTATTCCCAGAGCATCATATATATACTCAAAAGTTGAAAGAATTTCAGGCTTTCCATCAATCAAGGCTATATTATGTTCAAAATGTGCACTAGCTAACCCATCTAGTGTTACAAATGTCCAGCCATCTTCATCCAGATTAATTTTTTCTGTACCTAGATTTATCATTGGTTCAATTGCAAGAACTAGACCATTTTTAAGAATTTTTCCAGTTCCCTTTTTCCCATAGTTTGGAACCTCAGGTTCTTCATGTAAGTTTTTACCTAAACCATGCCCAACAAGTTCTCTAACTATCCCATATCCATGTAAATTAATATAAGATTGAATTGCATATCCAATATCACCAATTCTATTATTTTCAATCATTACATCAATTCCCTGATAAAGCGATTCTTTTGTAACATCTAATAAATCTTTAACTTCTTTATTGACTTCACCTACTGAAAATGTATATGCGTGATCACCATAATACCCTTCTTTTATTACTCCACAATCAACAGAGATTACATCTCCATCATTTAAGGGTTTATCACATGGGATTCCATGTACAACTTGGTTATTAACGCTAACACATAATGTATTTGGAAAATTATTATATCCTTTGAATCCCGGAAGAGCATTATTATCTTTTATAAATTCTTCGGCTATTTTATCAAGATATAAAGAACTTACACCTGGTTTAATTTCTTGAGCCATTAGGCCAAGAGTTTTAGAAACTAACTGTGCACTATCTCTAATTTTTTTTATTTCCTCAATTTCTTTAAGTATCATTCTGAATAGTAAACGTGTTTGTAGTTTTTATTATTAATTATATTAAGAATATCTTTTTCTAAATTTTCATGTGGAAACTCAACTATTCTATTTTTCTCGATAGATTCACTTAAAAAAATAATAGTGGGTGTATTTGTAATATTCTTTCCATTTTCATAACCCTGTGATGATTGTTTCTTAGAATTCAATAGAACAATTTTTAAATTATCCTCAGAAAAATTTAGTCTATTTAAAATTTTTATTAGTCTTGGAACCTCTCTTTCACTATCATGACACTTAGTATTCATATAAATTTCAATTTGAAATTTATCAAGATTAGAAAAATCATAATCAAGAGTTTTAGTATCTAGATCATAAGAATCATAATTATTTTTAAACCATTCTGTATTAGGTGAATTAAACAAATAATCAATATTAACTATACCTTCATTAATTAAGTATTTATCATCTGAAGAACAACCTAAAAAAAATAGTGACAATAGAAATACGATTTTTTTCATACAATAAGAGATTTACCGTTCATTTCTTCTGGTTTTTTGATATCCATAATATCTAAAATAGTAGGTGCAATATCTGCTAAAATCCCATTATTTATTTTTTTATAAACCGAGTTTACAATTATTATTGGTACAGGATTTATAGTATGTGAAGTATTTTGTGAGCCATCACTATTTATCATTTTTTCACAATTACCATGATCAGCTATAATAATAGAAATATAATTTTTTTCGTTAGCTGTATTAATTATCTGACCTAAGTAATGATCAACAGATTCACATGCTTTAATTGCAGCTTTAAAATCACCTGTATGACCTACCATATCCGGATTAGCAAAATTTAAACATATAAAACCAAATTTATCCTTATGAATCTCCTTTATAACATTATCTGTTACTTCAGCAGCACTCATTTCAGGTTTCAAGTCATATGTAGCAACTTTTGGAGATGGGCATAGAATTCTTTCTTCTTTTTCAAAAGGCGCCTCATAGCCACCATTAAAAAAGAATGTGACATGAGGATATTTTTCAGTTTCAGCAATTCGTAACTGAGAAATATTAGTATTCGAAATAACCTCACCGAGAGTATTTTTTAACTTTTTGCTTTTAAAAATTGGTTTTGCATTTTTAAAATTTTCATCATATTCTGTAAGAGTGTAAAAATTCTTTATGATGGGGCTCATCCCCAATTCACTTTTATTTTGTTCACATAATACAGAAGTTAATTGCCTTCCCCTATCGGATCTATAATTAAAAAATATAATTGTGTCCTCGGAGTTTAATTGATGGATGGGATCTCCATTTTTATTTGTTTTGACTAAGGGTTCAATAAATTCATCAGTTTTATTATTTGAGTATGATGCTTTTATTTCATTACTAAAGCTTTCAATTTTTTCTCCTTTTCCATTACATATTAAGTCATAAGCTTTTTGAATTCTATCCCATCTATTATCTCTATCCATTGAGTAATATCTTCCAACTACAGTGCTAAGCTCGCCTCCATTTTTTTTACAAAACACTTCTAATTCTTCAATATAATTTATACCAGATTTAGGATCAACATCCCTTCCATCAGTAAATGCATGTATGAATATCTTTTCTTTGACTTCTGAAAGAGAAAGTATAATTTCCTTAAGATGATTGATGTGTGAATGAACTCCTCCATCCGAAAGAAGTCCAATTAAATGTATATTTGATGAACATTGTTTTGAGTATGAAATGATATCCTCAAATTCTTTTTTCTTATGAAAATTATCAGTTTCTATAGAATTATTAATTTTTAAAAGGTCTTGTAAAACTATTCTACCAGATCCAATATTCATATGGCCAACCTCACTATTTCCCATTTGCCCTTTGGGTAACCCTACATCTTCTCCATGAGTAATTAAATAATTATTTGGATACTCTTTTATTAGATTATTAAAGTTAGGTGTATTAGCTTTACCAGGAGCAGAGACATCTTTATCATTAGTGATACCCCATCCATCAAGAATTAACAATAAAACTTTCTTGTTCAATTTTTTATTTAAAGATACAAATATCATCAAGTAGATTTGTTAATATGATTAGGAAAAAATATATTGTTGTTTAATTATGACACAAGGAACTGTATATAAATCAACGGGTAGTTGGTATTTAGTAAAAGCTAGAGATAAATTTTTAGAATGCAGAATAAAAGGTAAGATTAGACTTAAAAATATTTCTACAACAAATCCAATAGCAGTTGGAGATCATGTAATATTTGAGTTAGAAAATGATGGAAATGGTATTATATCAGATATTCTTCCAAGAACAAATTATATAATTAGAAAATCTGTTAACTTATCTAAACAACATCATATAATTGCATCTAATATTGATATATCAGTTTTAGTTGTCACTTTAAATAATCCAACTACTTCTAAAAATTTCATAGATAGATTTCTTGTAAGTTGCCAAGCCTACGATATTCCAGTAATAATTGCTTTTAATAAAATAGATACCTACACAGAGGAGGAAAATAATGAATTAGAAAAATTAATTAAGATTTATAAGAAGATTGGATATAGTTGTGAATTAATTTCTGCTAAATATGGTAAAGGAATAAATGATCTTATAAACTTAATGAAAAATAAAACTTGTATTATTTCTGGACATAGTGGAGTGGGTAAGTCTACACTTGTAAACTCTATCTCTCCAAATTTACAACTTAAGACAAAAGAGATTTCTTACTCTAATAATCAAGGAAAACATACTACAACTTATGCAGAAATGTTTGATTTAGATTTTAATATCAGAGTTATTGATACTCCTGGGATTAGAGGATTTGGATTAGTAGATATATCTAAATATGAGTTAGGTGATTTTTTTCCAGAATTTTTTAGTGCAAAACAAGAATGTAAGTTTAATAATTGTCTTCATCTAGATGAACCAGATTGTAATATTAAAAAGAAAATTCAAGAAGGTGAAATTTATGAAAGTAGATACCATACATATCTAGATATGCTAAAGGATCAAAATATTTATAGAAAATCAGATGAGGGTAGTAATACAGAGAGTTAAGAGTTCTAGTGTAGAAATTAATCTAAAAATAAAAAGTGAAATTGAAAAAGGTCTTTTAGTTTTAGTTGGAATTTCTTCAGATGATACTAAAAGTGATGTTGAATGGTTGGTAAATAAAATACTTAATCTTAGAATATTTAATGACAAAGATGGTGTTATGAATGATTCTTTAATAGATATTGGTGGTGAGATATTAGTTATATCTCAATTTACCTTAATGGCTTTGACTAAAAAAGGAAATAGACCTTCATATATTAATGCAGCCTCTCATCAAATTGCTATCCCTTTATATGAATATTTTATCAGTATGTGTAAAGATAAAATTAATGATAGAGTTAAAGCTGGAGTTTTTGGAGCTGACATGAAGATTAAACTTCTTAATGATGGACCAGTAACAATAATAATAGACACAAAAGATAAAGAATAGATTACATTATTATTACTTCCTCTTCAAGTTCTATTTCAAAATTATTATAGATAGTTTCCTTAATATTTAAAGCAAAATTTAGCAATTCTTTACCAGTTGCTTTACCATTGTTGATTATAACCAAAGGTTGATTCTCATAAACACCTACATTTTTATCTTTTTTATTTTTAAATCCAGATTGATCTATTAGCCATGCTGCTGAAATTTTATAATTATCTTCATCAATTTTATGGGCTGGAATATTTGGAAATTTATCTAATAGAGATTTATAAGTATCAGAATTAACTATTGGATTTTTAAAAAAACTTCCACAATTTCCAAAAAATTTAGGGTTTGGAAGTTTTGAGGTTCTAATTTTTATTACTTCATCTGATATTTTTTTAACTGATAATTCAGTGTCTTGAAGGTTAATATTTAAATCTTTATAATCTATATTAAAGTTATGTTTAGATTTAGTTAAGATAAGTTTAACTGAGGTAATTACTGTTTTATTTTTAAGTGTAGATTTAAAAATTGAAGTTCGGTAATCAAATTTACATTCTGTTTTTTTAAATTCAAATTCACTCAAAGTATCCAACATTAATCCTTTACAACTATAAAATATATCTTTTAGTTCAACACCATAAGCACCTATATTCTGAATTGGTGCAGCTCCTAAATTACCAGGAATTAAGGATAGGTTTTCTAAACCTCCAAAATTATTTTTTATGGCCCATAATACAAATTCATGCCAATTTTCTCCTGCAGAAACTTCAACTAAAACAGTGTTTTCATCCTCTTGTATAATTTTTTTTCCCTTATTTTTCAAATTAATAATTAATCCATTATAAGGTTTTGTGAAAAGGATATTACTCCCTCCGCCTAATACAAGAATTTCATCTTTTTTGTTGGATAAAATATTAGGAAGATCAGAGATATTATCTATTTCGATAATTAACTGAGCTAGTTCGTCTACATTAAATGTATTGAATTTTTTTAAAGAAGAATTTCTATGGATTTTCATTAATTAACTGATATATTCTTTAAGTCCTTTATCAATTATATTAATTGCACGTTTAAGTTTTTCTGAATTGAGTACAAAAGCAATTCGAACTTCATCATTTCCATTATTTTCAGAACTATAAAATCCAGATGCAGGAGCAAGCATTACACTTTCGTTATTTATTGAAAAATCTGTAAGCAAAAATTTTGAAAATTCTTCAGCATCTTTAATGGGTAATTTAATTATTGAATAAAATGCACCTATAGGATCTGAATATCTAATATTATTAAGTTTAGATAATTCACTTATTAGAATTTTTCTTCTATTTGAATATTCATTGATAGCATCTTTAATATAATTTCCATTACAATTTAATGCTTTATTTGCAGCAACTAATGCAAGTGTAGGGGGTGATAGCCTAGTGAGAGCAAACTTTAAACATGTTTGAATAAAATCAGAATTTTTTGAAACAATAAAGCCTATTCTAGCTCCACATAAACTGTATCTCTTTGAAGTAGAGTCAATTAAAATAGCATTATCATAAAACCTTTTATCTTCAAGAATTGAAAAGTGCTTTATATCAGTATAAATAAACTCTCGATATACTTCATCTACAACAATAAATAAGTCATGTTTTTTTGCAAGATTAGCAATATCAATTATTTCATCTTTTGAGTACACATATCCTGTTGGATTACATGGATTACAAATAATTATTGCTTTAGTTTTTTTATTTATTTTTTCTCTAAATGAATCTATTGGTGGCAAAGCAAAATTATCTTCAATTTTTGAAGTAATTGGAATAACATTTACATCTGATGCGTGAGCAAACCCATTATAGTTTGCATAAAAAGGTTCTGGAATTATAACTTCATCTCCAGGGTCACATATTGAATTCATTGTAAAGGACAAGGCTTCACTAGCTCCAACAGTAGTTATTATATCATCAGGCAAAACTTGAATATTATGCTTAGAATAATAATTACATAAATTACTTCTAAACTCAAGTGAACCTTGTGAAGGTTCATATTTTAAAACATCTAAGTCAATATTTCTTATAGCATCAATAGATTCTGAAGGAGATTTAATGTCTGGTTGACCAATGTTTAAGTGGAGAATATTAATACCCCTTTTCTTTGCTTGATCTGCAAATGGAACTAATTTTCTAATTGGTGAAGGAGGAATATTAATCCCTTTTTTTGAAATTGTTGGCATTTATTTAACTTAATTTTGCAAATATACTTCAAGGTATGTTATTTTTGTTTTAGATTAAAATATTTATGAATTGATGCAAATTCCACCAAAGTATAACCATATTGATACAGAGAAAAAATGGTACTCATTTTGGATGAATAATAAACTTTTCAAATCTGTTCCTAATAATAAAGAACCATTCACTATAGTTATTCCTCCCCCAAATGTTACTGGATTGCTTCACATGGGGCATATGCTGAATAATACTATACAAGATATCTTGGTTAGAAGAGCTCGTATGCTTGGAAAAAATGCTTGTTGGGTTCCAGGAACTGATCATGCATCTATAGCAACTGAAGCAAAAGTTGTTGAAAATCTTAAAAAAAAGGGAATAAATAAATCAGATATTTCTAGAGATGAATTTCTTGAGCATGCATGGGATTGGACAGAAAAGTATGGTGGAGGTATATTAGAACAATTAAAAAAACTGGGTTGCTCGTGTGATTGGGATCGAACAAAATTTACTCTTGATGATGATATGTATGAATCTGTTATTCAGTCATTTGAAGCCTTACATGAAAAAGGATTAATATACAGAGGATATAGGATGATAAACTGGGACCCAGAAGCCAAAACTACTGTATCTGACGAAGAAGTAAATTATGTTGAAGAAGATTCAAGCTTATACTACTTGAAATATTTTATTGAAAATTCTGAAGTTGAGCTTCAAATTGCAACTACGAGACCCGAAACTATATTTGGAGATACTGCATTATGTGTTAATCCTGAAGACGAAAGGTATAAAGATATTATAGGTAAACAAGCAATTGTCCCAATATCTGGAAGAAAAATACCAATTATAGCGGATTCATATGTAGATCTTGAATTTGGGACTGGTTGTCTAAAAGTTACACCTGCTCATGATATTAATGACTATAATCTTGGTATTAAGCATAATCTAGATACAATTGATATTTTCGATGAAAATGCAATTCTAAATAATAATGGTCTTCATTATGAAGGTAAGAATAGGTTCGAGGTTAGAAAAGAAATTGAAATTGAATTAGATTCTAAAAATCTTTTGGCTAAAAAAGAAAATTATATTCATAACGTGGGAAGATCTGAAAGAACAAATGCTGTGATTGAGCCAAGACTTTCAAAACAATGGTTTCTAAAAATGGATGACATCACAAAGCCAGCTATTAAAAACGTGCTTGAAAATGAAAATATTAAATTCTTTCCTAGTAAGTTTAAATCTACATATAAATACTGGCTTGAGAATATTAAAGATTGGAATATTTCAAGACAGTTATCATGGGGGCATCAAATTCCAGTATTTTATTATGGAAATAATGAAAATTATATTGTAGCAAAAACTAAAAAAGAAGCATTACTAAAAATTAATAATGAGTCTAAAGTTCAATATAAAGAAGATGACTTAACTCAAGACGATGATGTGCTAGATACTTGGTTTTCTTCATGGTTATGGCCAATTTCAGTATTTGATGGAATTAGGAATCCAAATAATGAAGAAATCAATTATTATTATCCTACTCAAGATTTAGTAACAGGACCAGATATTATATTTTTTTGGGTAGCTAGAATGATTATATCAGGATATGAATTTAGAGATGAAAAGCCTTTCTCAAATGTTTATTTTACAGGAATTGTAAGAGATAAACTTAGAAGAAAAATGTCAAAACAGCTTGGTAATTCTCCAGATGCAATCAAGCTTATTGAAGAGTACGGTGCTGATTCAGTTAGAGTAGGATTAATGTTAAGTTCTGCAGCTGGAAATGATTTGTTATTTGATGAATCTTTATGTCAACAAGGAAAGAATTTTACAAATAAAATATGGAATGCTTTAAGACTAGTTAATGGATGGGAGATTGATGAAGAAAAACCTCAACCAATCGTTAACAAACTAGGAATTGATTGGTATAATAACAAGTTTAATAATTCTCTAGAATTAATAAATAAAAATTTTGAAAATTATAGAATCTCTGATGTTTTAATGTCATCATATAGACTTGTATGGGATGACTTTTGTTCATGGTTGTTAGAAATATTAAAACCTGATTTTGGTGAAAAAATTGATAAAAAATCAAAGACCGAGTTAATAGGTCTATTTGAGAAAAATCTAAAAATTCTTCATCCTTTTATGCCATTCTTAACAGAAGAAATTTATCATAATTTACCTGATATTAATAATTCCACCCCTCTAACAGTAAGTAATTGGCCTGATATGGAAGATTATAATCTAAAATCTGTAAATGAATTTGAAACCACTAAGGAAATAATTTCACAAATTAGAAATTATAGAAAGGAAAAAAATATTTCGTTTAAGACATCTCTTGATTTATATTATTTACCTGATAAAAATTCTCCTGGAAATATTGAAATAATAAAAAAAATAGCTTCAATTAATAAACTGGAAGAATCCTCAAAAGAAAATTTTGATATGGTTAATTCATTTATAATTAAAAATTATGAATTCTTCATACCACTAGATGGAGGTTTTGATAAAGATGCTGAAATTAAGAAGTTGAAAAAAGAGTTAGATTATAATGATGGTTTCTTAAAATCTGTTGAGAATAAATTAAAAAATGAAAACTTTGTTAAAAATGCTCCTGATGCAATAGTTAAAATTGAAAAACAAAAGGTTTTAGATACTAAGAGTAAAATTAAATCATTACAAAAATCAATTTCCGAATTAAGTTAATTAGACAATTACTGACATTCCACCCGAAACCCTGTCACCAACTTTAACTTTAATTTCTGATTCTAGAGGTAAGAAAAGATCAACTCTTGATCCAAACTTAATAAATCCAGAATCTTCTCCTTGCTCTATAAGTGTATTAGTTGTTGCATAGTTTACAATTCTTCTAGCAACTGCCCCTGCTATTTGTCTATACAAAACTTCTCCAAACTTTTTATTATTAATTACTACTGTTGTTCTTTCATTTTTAAGTGAAGATTTTGGGTGCCATGCAACAAGATAATCTCCAGTATGATGTTTACTATATACAATTTCACCAGATACTGGATACCTGTTAACATGAATATCTAAAGGGGATAAGAAGATTGATACTTGAATTCTTTTGTCCTTAAAAAATTCACTTTCATTTACTTCATCTACAACTACTATCTTTCCATCAGCTGGACTTAATATCAATTCTGAGTTCTTAACAATATTTCTTTTAGGGTTTCTAAAAAACCATAAAATCAATAACAATTGAATTAAAGTTAGTATTTGAACTAAATTTTTTATGTTTTCAGAATTAATTAATATTTCAAATGAGATTACCAATGTGGCACTCATTAAAAAGCTAAAAGCAATAATTTTAAAACCTTCTTTATGAAACATTAGATTAATGTAATTATTAAAACTATATATGAAACACCCATTGCACTATCAAGTCTATCAAAAATTCCACCATGACCAGGTAATATCTTACCACTATCTTTAACACCTGCCATCCTCTTGATTTGAGATTGATAAATATCTCCAAATAGTCCAAAAACTGGTATTAAGGTACCAAGAGAAAGTGTTTTCCAAAATGGATATATTTCTTGAATGTAAGTAAATGAAATTATACTAAAAATTATTGAACATAAAAGTCCTCCTATAAAACCTTCCCAAGTCTTATTAGGTGATGCTTTAATTTTCATTTTAGTTTTCCCAAAATAGGATCCAAAAAAATATGACATAGTATCACTTATCCATATTAATATGAATATTAATAAAATTGGAAATGGATTATAAAACTCATCAAATGAGAAAGGAATTAGAATTAATACAGTCATTGATTGAAATACAAAATATTGAGGAAATCGATATATAAAAGACTGTTTTGAATTATTATTGGAATTTTTTATTTTAATTTTTCTCCATAATTCATGAGACTCATACATAGCTAAAAATGTTAATAAAATAAAGACTATAACAAAACTTTGTAAGCTGTGAATTATTGATCCTGTAATAAGAAAAATATAGATAATGCCTGTAACTAATCTAGGGAGAAAATTAATCATCACTTAATATTAGATAAATATCTTTCGCACTATTACCATAGGTCAAAAAATTATCTTCATTGAGTTTATTTTTAACGTTAATAGTAGTAATATTAGTAGGAAAATTAGCTTTATACTTTTTTTTTAGTTTTGTCATTCCTTCACTTACGTCTGAAACAAATTGGTTTGATTTAGCAAGGACTATAACAACAGGTGGAAGATTTTCAATTCTATTACTTTTAATCTGTTTATTACAAATTAATATTCTTCCTGTATTAGATAATAAAAACTCACATTCTGTGACTAGAGCTTTGACATTATCATTATCAATTTTTCTAATTAATCTAATTTCAAGATTTTTTGAAAGATTTGAATCAAGTGAGCAAACATTGTCCGAATTCCATTGATTTTCTTCAATTATTTTTTGAAAAATCTCATTTGTAGAGTTTTTTTCATCTATAAAAGTAAATCGGCCTCCTGAACTAGTAAAATTTTTTGCAAATATTATATCGTTGGAATCATCTTTATAAATAGGAGACTCAATTTCATTTGAATCATCATTTTTTTTATTCCTAAAAAAGTCCCAGAATCCCAAAATAGTTAATCTTTAATTTCTTCTTTAATGTAAGGTCTTTCTCCAAGTATTTTAACGAGATCTTCTTTAAAAATAACCTCTTTTTCAAGTAATCTTGATGCTAAAGTTGATAATTTAGTTTTATTCTTTTTTAGAATCATACAAGCTCTTTTGTATTGCTTTTCAATAATTAAAGAAATTTCTTCATCAATTTTTCTAGCTGTTTCTTCAGAATAAGGTTTGGTAAAATTATAATCACCTTGTCCACTTGAATCGTAATATGTAATATTTCCAATTTTGTCATTTAGACCGTATACAGAAACAATCGCTCTAGCTTGCTTTGTTACTTTTTCCAAATCACTTAAAGCTCCGGTTGAGATTTTATTAAACATAATTTTTTCTGCAGCTCGTCCTCCTAGAGTGGCACACATTTCGTCGAGCATTTGTTCAGTTCTTACAATCATTCTTTCCTCTGGAAGATACCAAGCGGCACCTAAAGATTGACCTCTAGGAACTATAGTAACCTTCACAAGGGGAGCAGCATGCTCAAGAAGCCAACTTACTATTGCATGACCAGCTTCATGAAATGCTATTGTATTTTTTTCTTCTTTTGAAATTATTTTATTTTTTTTCTCAAGACCTCCTACAATTCTGTCAACAGCATCTAAAAAGTCTTGCTTTCCAACAGATTTTTTATCATTTCTTGCTGCAATTAAAGCAGCCTCGTTACAGACATTGGCAATATCAGCTCCAGAAAAACCAGGAGTTTGTTTAGCTAAAAATTCAACATCAAGACCTCTACTCTTTTTTAAAGGTTTTAAATGAACTTTAAAAATCTCTCTTCTTTCATTCAAGTCTGGTAAGTCTACAAAGATTTGTCTATCAAATCTTCCAGCTCTCATCAATGCTTTATCAAGTACATCAGCTCTATTTGTAGCTGCAACTACTATAACATTTGTATCTGTTCCAAATCCATCCATTTCAGTAAGGAGTTGATTTAAGGTATTCTCTCTTTCATCATTAGATCCAGTCATATTATTTCTTCCTCTAGCTCTTCCGATTGCATCAATCTCATCAATAAAAATAATTGAAGGAGATTTATCTTTTGCCTGTTTAAATAAATCTCTAACTCTTGAAGCTCCTACACCAACAAACATTTCTACAAAATCAGATCCTGAAAGAGAAAAGAATGGAACTTTAGCTTCACCTGCTACTGCTTTAGCTAATAGTGTTTTACCAGTTCCAGGTGCTCCAACCAATAATGCACCCTTAGGAATTTTCCCACCTAAAATCGTATATTTTTTTGGATTCTTAAGAAAATCAACAATTTCTTGAACTTCTTCTTTTGCACCTAATAACCCAGCTACATCTTTAAATGTGACTTTAACATCTGTATTTTGATCAAATAATTTTGCTTTAGATTTACCAATATTGAATATTTGACCTCCTGCACCTCCTCCTCCTCCAGACATTCTTCTCATTAAAAATATCCAGACACCTATAATAATAATTATGGGAAGAAAGCCTAATAATACATCTAACCATCTGTTTTCCATTGTTAAAAACTCAACAGAAAAGTTTAGATTTTCTGAATCTCTGATATCTTGAAGCTTTGTTTCAAATAATTCGGGAGTTCCTATTTCAAATTGGTAATGAGGACCTGCTAAATTATCTTGTCCTAAAAAGTTTTTAGATTTTGCTCTTTTGTGGATATCTTTATCTAGCGCATTTTCATTTAATGTAATTCTTGCATATCTCTGATTGATAATGGAAACTTTTTCTATATCACCATTTCTCAGATAATTTTCAAAAGATGAAATATCTGTAGGCTGTGTATTCTGAATTCCAGCATCTCCACCTAAAAGTCCAATACTTAGTATGAAAAAAACTATTGATGCATAGAACCAATAGATGTTAATTTTTGATTTATTATTCTTTTTCTTATTAGCCATTAATTAAGCTTTTGATTTAACATTTGTTATTTTAGCATCTCCCCAAAGGTTCTCAATATCATAATATTCTCTTATGTTTCTTTGAAAAATATGAACAACCACATCCACATAATCAATTAATACCCATTCTTGATTTTCAGTTCCTTCAGTGCTAAATGGTTTTTCCTTTAATTTCTTACTTACATGCCTCTTAATTGAGTTTGAAATAGCAGATACGTGAGTATTTGATGTTCCAGTACAAATAATAAAAAAGCCACAAACTGTATTATTTATCTTTGTAAGATCCATTAAGTTTATGTCAACACCTTTTACATCGTCAATACTAAATAAAATCTCATCAATTAATTTAGTCTCTTTTGATTTAGCCTTCACCATTAATCTTTTCTTTTTTCAAATTTATTACTTTTAATAACATGTCTACTATTAAGATAATCAAAGTTAATGCCACTCGGTCAACAAATGACAAAGTAAAGATGTTAATTAAATCAAAAAAAATAACAAGTGGAGATATTGTATCTGCAAAATATCAATATGGTGGAAGAGGACAACTTACTAAAAGATGGTATTCAAGCTATGGTAAAAACCTTCTTTGCTCATTATACTTTGTTTTTCCAAAGATTTCTCCAGAACTTGTATACTCTATAAATTATGCTGTTTGTTTATCGGTATTAAAAACCATAAGGAAATTTGTTCCTGATCAAACAATAATTAAATGGCCCAACGACATTTTGTCAGGAGATAAGAAAATTTCTGGAATATTAATTGAGAATACCTTAAGATCAAATAAAATTCATTCATCAATCATTGGAACAGGTATAAATATTAATCAAATTCTATTTAAGAATTCACTAAATGCTATTTCCCTAAAAAAATTGTCTAATAATGAATTTTCTGTGAATGTCGTTTTAGATGAATTAATTAATAATTATAAATTTTACTTATCTAAGATTAATAATGTAGAAGAACTTTCTAAGGATTATCATAAAAACTTATATGGTCTTAATGGATGTGATTTTCTTTTAGGAGGAAAAAAAGTAAAAGGAAAAGTTATTAAGGTTTTAAATAATGGACAAATCAAAGTAGATATTGAGTCATTAGGAATCGCTAATTATAGCTACGGAGATATTAAAATAATTATTTAATCTATTTCCAGATTTTAGGATCTTCTCTCCATTTTTTCAGCCTATTTATCTCGGTTTTACTAAGTGAACCTTCAGATTCAATTTTTTCGACTAATGAGTTGTAGTCGGATAATGAATTAATTGAAATATTTTCCTGTTCAAATTTTTTATTTGCAAACTGAAAATTATAAGAAAAAATTGACAACATTCCCATTACATTATATCCTTCAGACTTTAATGCATTAATTGCATTTAAGCTGCTCTTTCCAGTACTAATTAGGTCTTCAATGACCACGATACTAGATCCTTCATTAATATTTCCTTCAATCTGATTTTTAAGTCCATGTCCCTTAGGTTCTGGCCTGACGTATGCATATGGTAAATTTAATCTTTCAGCTATCATAGCTCCAATTGCTATTGCTCCTGTTGCAACTCCTGCTATGGATATTTTTTCTCCATAAAGATTTTTAACAATATCTGTCATTTCATCTGCAATAAACTTTCTTACATTAGGATATGATAATATTAACCTATTATCACAATAAATAGGAGATTTAATTCCACTTGTCCAAGTAAAAGGATTTTTGGTATTTAATTTAATTGCATTAATTTGTGTGAGATAATTTATAGTTTGCTCTGCAACTTTTTTGTCTAATACCATTATTACAAATGTATAAAGTTTTCTTTAACCAAAAGCCTTTAATTCTTACAAATGAGATTCAAGAATTTTCAGATTCTGAACCATTTATGTTCATTAAATATTCAAATGCAGGTCAAATAATTAAAGCACTAAAGTCAACTAAAAACACTAAAGTCTATTTATACCATAAAAATATGGACAAACTTTGGAAAACGTTTATAAAACAATTTCCTGTTATTGAGGCAGCAGGTGGTTTAGTTGAAAGAACAGATAATAAACTTTTGTTTATTTTTAGAAATAATAAGTGGGATCTTCCTAAAGGTGGAGTTGAAAAAAATGAACTGATAATTGATGCAGCAAAAAGAGAAGTCACCGAGGAAACTGGAGTAGCAGATTTAATTGTTCAAAACCAGTTATCTGAAACGTATCATATTTTTAAAAAAGGTAAAAGATTCAGATTAAAGAAAACCTATTGGTTTAGAATGTCAACTAATTATACTGGTCAACTTCAACCTCAAATTGAAGAAGGTATATTAAAAACTGAATGGATTCCAAAAGATGGAATTAAAGATTTTTTAAATGATGCCTTTGAAAATATTAGAATAATTGTATTGGAGGTTCTAGATAGTAATCTCTTTAGGAATAAATAACTTATAATCACCTTTATTTTTTATAAGGTCACGAACGATACTGCTACTTATATAGGAATTCTTGGGAGATGTTAGAAAAAATACAGTTTCAATTCCTGTCATCTCTCTGTTGGTAAGAGCAATACTCTTTTCAAATTCAAAGTCAGCTGGATTTCTTAATCCTCTTATAATAAATTCAGCATTATTTTTTTTACAAAAATCTACTGTAAGGCCATCATAAGTCTTAATGAGAACCTTTGTATCAGCTTCAAATGTTTTAGATACAAAATCAAATCTTTCATTACTTGAAAACATATATTTTTTATCTGTATTTTCTCCTACACCTATAATAATTTCATCAAAAATCTTAAGACCTCTGTTAACTATATCTTGATGACCTATTGTTACAGGGTCAAAAGATCCAGGAAATACTGCTCTTTTCATACGTTAAATTTAATTATAATTTATAGAATTAATTTTATTTGATTACATAAAACTTCTTTGACTGACAATTTTTGAACTTCGATTTGCTGAGGTATAATACTTTGCTTAGTAAACCCAGGAATTGTATTTGTTTCAAGAATATGTGGAATTTGATTTACAATTATAAACTCTGATCTAGTTATTCCATTTAACTCAATATTATCATAAATTTTAGCAATATATTTATGAATCAATGCTTCAGATTCCTTTGAAATATTACCTGGAGTTATTTCTTGGGACTCACCTAAATATTTTGCATTATAATCAAAAAGTTCATTTTCACTTATAATCTCTGTTATGGGAAGGATTATTCTTTTTCCATTTCTATTAATAACTCCAACAGAAACTTCTTGACCCTCAAGGAAAGTCTCTATTAAAACTTGATTATCCTCATTAAAAGCAATTTTAATTTTATTTTCTAGTTCGTCTATATAATTAACTTTAGATACACCGATGCTGCTTCCTCCGTTATTAGGTTTAACAATACATGGAAGTTTAATCGTTTCTATTATTTTTTCAATATCAATCATTTCTTTCTTTTTTAGAAGAATTTGTTTTGCACAAGGAATGTCCAGATTATCTACAAATTCAATAAACTTTTTCTTATTGAAAGTTAATTGTGAAACATAATTATCACATCCAGTCTGTGGAATTTGATTTTTTTCTAAAATTTCAGCTAAAACCCCATTTTCTCCAGGATCTCCGTGAATGATATTAAATACTGCATCAGGCTTAATAATGATTCCATCTATCTCAAAAGAAAAATTCTGATAATCTAAATCAAATATTCTTTCTTTAAATTTTACAGTTTTTTCTTTTTTTGAAATACAGATTTCATAAATATTCCAATCAGAATTATCTTTTAAATTATCATAAATAAATTTCGCGCTTTTGACTGACACATCATATTCAGAAGAATATCCACCAAAAACAACTGCAATATTTTTCATATTATTTTCAAATGTAACTCATTATAATAAAAGACAATTATGTCTTAGTATATTTACATAAAATTATTGAAATGAAAATTTTAGATCACTTTAAAAGTAAATCATTAATCAAGCATATTATTTTAATGCTATCAACTATTTTTATTGTATTCTTCATAGTTTATAACTCTTTAAAAATCTATACAAAACATAATACTTACATAAAAGTTCCTGATTTATCTGGCATGAAACTAGACAGAGCAATAAGTGTTCTTGATGACAATAAACTTAAATATGAAGTTTTAGATTCTTCTAAATTTTTTATTGAAATTCCTAATTATTCAATAATTTCTCAAATTCCCAAAGGACTTGAATTAGTTAAAAAGAATAGAAAAATTTATCTTAATGTAAATCCTCAGAATTTTCAAAAGGTCTCATTGCCAAATGTAATTCAGATTACTAAAAGAAATGCAGAATCAATCCTCACGGCTTTAGGTTTTCAAGTGAAAGAGTATAATTATATTGATGATATTGGAAAGGATATGGTCTTAGATGTATTATATCAAGGTGAAAAAATTTTTCCTGGTCAAAAGATTCCAATGAACTCAGAGTTAGACTTAATTTTGGGTAATGGTAAAAGATAATTCAAAAGAAGATTTTGAGCAAGAACTGCATGAGCATTTTGCTTTTGATATTGATTCTGGTCAAGAACCACTAAGAATTGATAAGTTTCTTATGAACAGAATTGAAAATGCTACTAGAAATAAAATCCAGAAAGCTGCTAAAGAAGGATCAATTAGAGTCAATGAACAAATAGTAAAATCAAGTTATAAAGTAAAAAAAGATGATAAAATCAGAATTCTATTTACTCACCCACCTTATGAAAATCTTCTTACACCTGAAAAAATAGATTTAAATATAGAATATGAAGATGATTCATTAATAATAGTCAATAAAAAGAGTGGAATGGTTGTTCATCCTGGTCATGGAAATTATTCTGGTACTTTAATTAATGCTTTATTATATCATTTTGAAAATTTACCCAATAATTCATCAAACAGACCTGGCTTAGTTCATCGAATAGATAAAGACACATCTGGTTTATTAGTTATTGCTAAAACTGAGGAATCAATGACTTTATTGGCAAAGCAATTTTTTAAAAAATCTGTTGAAAGAGAATATTATGCTCTTGTTTGGGGAGATTTAAAGGAGGATGAGGGTGAAATAAATGCTCCAATTGGAAGAAACCCAAAAAATAGACTTCAAATGATGGTATATGAAGATTTGGAAGGTGGAAAAGAAGCCATAACAAACTATAAAGTAATTGAAAGATTTGGCTATGTTACTTTGATTAGTTGTAGGCTTAAAACTGGAAGAACTCATCAAATTCGTGTTCACATGAAATATTTGGGACATACCCTTTTTAATGATGAAAGATATGGTGGAGATAAAATATTAAAAGGAACTGTATATACTAAATACAAGCAATTTGTAGATAATTGTTTCAAACTCCTTCCAAGACAAGCACTTCATGCTAAAACTCTTGGATTTATTCATCCTAAAACAAATAAAAAAATATCATTTGACACTGAAGTTCCAGATGACATTACATCTGTAATTGATAAATGGAGACTTTATTCTAAACATAAAAATTTATAAATTTGAAATAAAAAATGAAAATACTTATTTCACCAGCTAAGTCTTTAGATTTTGAAAATATAGTTGAAACAGATATTAACTCTGTGCCTCAATTTAGTGATAAGGCAATACAGATTAATAATTCTATAAAAGATTTATCTGCCCCTGATCTTTCAAAACTTATGACTATATCTCCTAAACTAAGTGATTTAAATTGGTTGCGAAATCAGGATTTTCAAAAAAATAATTCGAAAGAAAAGCAAGCAATATTTGCCTTTAATGGGGATGTTTATGATGGGATAGATGCAAACACTATTTCTACATCTAATCATGAAAAACTTCAGAGTAGTTTAAGAATTTTATCAGGACTCTACGGAATTTTAAAACCATTTGATAAAATAAAACCATACAGACTTGAGATGGGGACTAAAATATCAATTGATGGATCAAAAAATCTATATGATTATTGGAAAAAAAATGTTACGGATTCAATTTTAAAAGAAATTAAAGAAGAAGAAATTATTGTCAACCTAGCCAGTAATGAGTATTTCTCTGTTATTGATTCTTCTTTAATTGATAATAAAATTATTACCCCTCAATTCAAAGACTTTAAAAATGGAAAGCTAAAGATTATTTCTTTTTATGCTAAAAAAGCAAGAGGACTAATGACTAGATTTCTGATTGATAATGATATACAATCATCATCTGATATTGAAAATTTTAATTCTTCAGGTTATACTTTTAATCTAGCTGAGACTGCAGATTCTTCTTCACCAGTATTTGTTAGATAATATTCTCAAGTTATATTTTATCGCTATTATAAACTTATTGCTGAATGATTTATTCGTAAATTTAAAACAAGGAAATATATATGTTTAAAAAAATTTTATTTTTCATTTTCATAATCCAATTTACTTATTCACAGGATAGACAGTTAATCCAAGGAAAGGTTATTTATAGAAATATTGATGTGCCAGCTGCAAACGTTATAAATAATACAGATCAAAGCTCTACAATAACAAATGATCAAGGTGAATTTGAAATTTTTGCTAAAGAGGGTGATGAAATTATTTTTTCATCTGTTCAATATATCATTAGAACGGTCAGAATTAATACAGAAATATTAAAAAATAAAAGATTGATTGTTCAAATTAATGAAAGGGTTAGAGAGTTAGATGAGGTTGTTATTACACCCGATGATACACAAAAATTTCTTGATCTTAAAGAAGAGCAATTTAAGGGATTTGATTATATAGCAGATAAGTCTACAAAAATTCAGAATGTTCTAACTGATAACAGACAAGTAGTGAATGGTTTAAATTTTGTAAATATTTTTAAGTTACTTTCAACTATAGTTGATTCTAAGTCAGATGATGAAAAGTTAAACATTATTCCAAGTGATGTTCTACCCTATATATTAGAAGAAAACTTTTTTTCAGATGTTCTTAAACTTGAAACCTTTGAAATAAATGATTTTTTATTTATTCTAGATTCAGATGAAAAAATGAAAAGTCTAATCTTAGATAAGAATCAATTCTTGGTTATAGACTATTTATTAAACAAAGCAGATTTATATAAAAATCTAAGAGTTGAATGAGAAAAATAATTTTTATTTTTCTTTTAGTTTCATTTTGTTCTTTTTCTCAAAATAATAACGAGAAGTTTATTGAGGGAATTGTTTATAATGATAACTCATATTCAATAGAAGGTGTCCATGTATTAAATATAACCTCAAACCAGGCGACAATAACTAACTCCCAAGGGAATTTTAAGATTTTAGTTAAATTGAATGATGAATTAATATTCTCTGCTATTCAATTTAAGAGAAAAAAGATTACAATGAACCAAGATATATTTGATTCATTATCTATAACTATATACTTGGAAGAATTTGTTAATGAACTTGATGAGGTTATTTTAAATTCAAGTGGACTTTCTGGAAGTCTTATGAATGATCTTCAAAATTCTAGAATTGCAAAAGATTTGAATTTTGATGATTTAGGAATTCCTGGTTTTACTGGAATAAGAAAAGAGGATATTCCATCGAATTCTCAATTAACTAAAGAGCTTTTGCTAGCTCCTTTAATAGGAGGTGTGGATATTGAAAGAATGTATAATTGGATTTCGGGTTATTATAAAGAAAAAAGAAACTTTAGGGAATTCAAAAATGATTACAGTCTTATTGATCAAATAATTAAATTCTATGGTTTAAGATTTTTTATTGATGAGTTTGGATTAAGTGAAAATAATATTCATGAATTTGTTACATCTACATATCAAAACTATCCACTTGAGGAAAACTTCAAAGCAGGTAATTATACATTGGTAATAGATTATTTTAAAAAAAATTTTAAGAGGTTGAATTATTGATTAGTTTTGACACTATGATATTGTTTATTAGTGGAGCTGAGTTGGTTTTTGTTTTTTTTATTGTGCTTCTTGTTTTTGGTGCAGATAAAATACCTTCAATTGCAAAAGGACTAGCTAAAGGAATGACACAAATAAAACAAGCTACTAATGAAATTAAAACTGAGATTTCAAAAAATACTGATGTTAAAAATCCATCAGAATCATTAACAAAGGATCTTAAGGATAGTGTAAGTGATATAAAAAAGGACTTTGATGATCTTAAGGATTCAATTAAAAGAGATTTAAATTAGTCTTGATATTGATAGTCCATCTCTAAGGGGCAAAATTATAGTTTCAAATCTTTCATCTTCATTCAAGGTCTTATTAAACTCTATTAAAATATTTGTTTCTTCATCATTTTTTGAAGGAGAGTTCAATACTTTTCCTGACCAAAGAACATTATCTGATATAATTATACCATTATTGTTTAGTCTCTCTGAAACAAGATTGAAATACTCAATATAATTCTCTTTATCAGCATCAATAAATACTATGTCATATGTTTCATCGAGATTCTCTAATATATCTTTAGCATTTCCAGTAAGTTGGATAATTTTATCTCTTTTCCCACTCATTTCAAAATATTTATTTTGAATTTTAAGTAGTTCTTCATTTCTATCGATTGTAAATATCTTGCCTCCATTTGATAATCCCTCAGCTAAACATAAAGTTCCATAGCCAGTATATGTTCCAATTTCAAGAATGCATGATGGTGATTTTATTTTAGAAATCATACTTAGAAATCTTCCTTGAATGTGCCCACTTAACATCCTAGGTTGAAGAACCTTCTGATAAGTTTCTTCATTTAATTTAGCTAGAATTTCAGGTTCTTTACTAGAATTTTCTGAAATATATTCAATTAGTTTTTTAGATATAAAGTCCATTTATTTTTTTGGTCTTTGATATTCAAATCTATCTAAAAGACTTGGTAAAGCATATCCATCACATCCATTAATAGTAACCACACCCCCCTTATCAAGTTGAAGGAATCCAGAGTCACTTACTAATTCTTCATTGAAATAAATATCTTCAATAGAGGCTACCACAAGTATTGTCCCGTTTTCTTTTATATTATATTCATTTTGATATTTACAAATCAGTTGAACTGGACTACCTTTTACAAAAGGAGCTTTGCAGCCTTCCTTGTATTCTTGTTCTAGATTTGTTTTATCAAATTCGGATATTTCTTCAGGATATTTTGCACTCGTATGATGAGCTTCACTAATTAAATCTTTAACAATATGATTAACTGTAAATAATCCTGTTTCCTTAATATTTTTAAATGTATCTCTTGGAACAGTAGTTGGTCTTAAAATATATCCGAGCATTGCAGGATTACTCCCTAAATGAGTGATTGAGCTGAAAACAGATACGTTTTCAACACCCTCCTTAGATATACTTCCAAGAAGGTTTGCTGATTTATAACCAGTACATGAATTAATCAGGTTAATTCTATAAAATTTTTGTAAATCGTCAAACTCTTCTTTAGATAAATGTTTCATTCTCCAAAAGTAACAAGAAATCTTTCATAAATCGTATCTTCATATGCTCAAAACATAACTATGAAATTTTTTTTAAAATTATTCCCCCTATTTATTTTTATTATTTCGTGTACTGAATCAGAAAAAAATATTGAGCAGTACTCAATAGAGACTCTTATGTCAAATAACAGAAGCTCAGGTGGATATTTTTCAAAAGATGCAGACAAATTAATTTACAGTTCAGATAAATCTGGAATATTTAATATTTACGAAGTTGATCTAAGTGCTAATGAAGAAACTCAGTTAACAGACTCAAAAGAGGAGTCATTTTTTGTAAGAGGTTACTCACCAAATACTGGTGAGGTTATTTATTCAGCAGATAAAGGGGGTAATGAAAATTCTCATATTTATTTAATTAGGGAAGGGAAAAGTATAGACATAACCCCTGGTGAAAATACAAAAGCATCATTTGTTGGCTGGACAAAAGATGAACTAGGGATGTATTTTATTTCAAATTCTAGAGATCCAAGATTCTTTGATTTATACAAGATAGACATTGTAACACTTAACTCGGAAATGGTTTTTAAAAATGATAGTGGATATAATCTTAACAGCATTTCTAATAATGATAATTACCTAGTTTTAAGTTTAAACATTTCTAGGAGCGAGCAAAAATTATTTTTATATGATCTAAAAAGTAATCAACAAGTTGAAATTTCAAATCAAGCTGCTAATTTCTCAGGACAAAATTTTGATAAAAATGATGAAAACTACTTTTATACTACCAACTATGATAGTGAGTTTTATTATTTGATGTCATATAATTTAAAAAATGGTGAAAGAAGTATTGAATATAAAACAAATTGGGATGTTGCATTTAGTTATCTTTCAAAAAACAATTCATATAGGGTAATAGCTGTCAATGAAGACGCTCAAAATAAGCTTACTATTAAAAACATGAGCGATCAATCTGACCTAAATTTAATTGGCTTTGACAATATGAATATAAATAGTGTAGGTTTTTCTGAGGATGAAAAATTATTAAGAGTTTCTGCTGGAAGCCCAAATAGTCCAGGAGATATTTATACCTATGAATTATCAACTAATAAACTAAATAAAATTACCTCAAATTTAAATTCAAATGTTAACCCTGACGATCTTGTAAATGCAGAAGTAATTAGATATGAATCGTTTGATGGATTAGAGATTCCAGCTATACTTTATAAGCCGCACACAGCCAATAAAAAAAATAAAGTACCAGCATTGGTTTGGGTTCACGGAGGCCCTGGTGGACAATCACGAGTTGGGTACCGTGCTTTAATTCAATACCTCGTTAATCATGGATATGCTATTCTTGCAGTAAATAATAGAGGTAGCAGTGGTTATGGAAAAACATTTTATTCGCTAGATGATTTAAATCATGGTGAGGATGATCTTCAAGATTGTGTATGGGGTAAAAAATGGCTTCAGGATCAAGATTATATTAACCCTGATAAAATAGGAATAATTGGTGGAAGTTATGGTGGGTTTATGACAATGGCAGCTATGACTTTTGAGCCTGAAGAATTTAAGGTAGGAGTAAACATATATGGGGTAACAAATTGGATTAGAACTTTAAGGTCAATTCCTGCTTTTTGGGAAGCAACAAGAAAATCACTTTATAAAGAAATGGGAGATCCTTACTCTAAAGACTCTTTAAGGCTTTATGATATTTCTCCATTGTTTCATGCAAAGAATATAAAAAATCCAATCATGGTTTTACAAGGAGCTAATGACCCAAGAGTTCTTCAAATTGAATCTGACGAAATGGTTCAAGAAGCAAGAAATGCTGGAGCTTATGTAGAATATGTTTTGTTTGAAGATGCAGGTCACGGATTTGTCAAAAAAGAGCAACAAATTGAGGGTAATCAAAAGATCTTAACTTTTTTAGATAATTATCTTAAATAAATAAATATATAGATTTGTATTGCTAGGGTGATTAGCTCAGTTGGTTTAGAGCACTACCTTGACAGGGTAGGGGTCACTGGTTCGAATCCAGTATCACCCACTATGAGAAAAAAAATATTTTTAATACCAATCATTACACTAGGAATTATTTTTATTATTCTTGGATTAAGATGGATGCTAGTTGATGAGCCCTGGATGCTAGATAGAGTTGCTAATGAAGAAAGGCTTAATATGACATTTGAAAAGTTATTTTCTGAAGAAATAAATGATACTCTTCCAGGATACTTGAAACAAATCTATCGTTTCTTTGGGCTTTGGGTTTCCATAATTGGTCTTTTTATTCTTTCTTTTTCAAAAGAAAAATTTATTGAAAATAAAGCTTTTGCAAAAAACTTACTTATTTGTATTGGTACAATGGTATTCTCAGCTCAGGTGCTAGCATATGTTTATATTCCTAGCTCACCGTTTATATATCTTGGCTGGGGGAGTATACTTTTATTTTTAGTTTCAGTTTGGGGTTACAGAAGACTTTCTTAAAAGGGAAGATTATTCAAATCAACATTACCACCAGAGATTATAATACCTACTTTCTTATTTCTAAAAGTTTCTTTATTTTTTAAAACTGCAGCTAAAGGAAGAGAACAAGATGGTTCGCAAATAATTTTTAAACGTTCCCAAATAATTTTCATTGATTCAATAATTTCTTCTTCGGTAATTCGAATAATTGATTTAACCTCATCTTTAATAATTGGAAAATTCTTATCACCTAGTTGAGTTTTTAATCCGTCAGCTATTGTATTAGCACTTTCATTAGTTTCTATTTTCCCACTTTTAAGTGATCTGTAAGCATCATCAACTTCAAAAGGTTCAGCTCCAATAACTGTACAATTTTTACCAAAATATTTTGCTGCGAGTGCACTTCCAGCTATTAGTCCACCACCTCCTATAGGAACTAGGACATGCTCAATTAAATTATTATATTCTAGTA
>NTKQ01000007.1 GCA_002457075.1 Cryomorphaceae bacterium MED-G11 | reverse complement strand
AAACTTCTCCACTATCTAATGTTTTTTCATTAAAATAATTCATAAGATACGTTACATAAGGTTCAAATAGAGATAGATCTGAGTCATTTAAATTTACATCATCTCTATAACTAAAGTATTCTTCTCTTTCCTCATTTGACCACTCTCTACCTCTTAAAAGAGCGTATCTTTCAAGTTTATTGTAATAATTATATTTAATTGAAGCTTTGGTTATATTTTTAGCTAAAGTTTTTTGATCTACACTTTTATTAAAAAGTTCCCAAATATCTTTCTTTTCATTCATTAATGAATCAATAGCAACTTTATAATCAGAGCTTTCTTGATTATATATTTGTGAAAGAAAGTCATTTTCATAATCATTAAGATTAGACATATCAACTAAAAAATTATTTTTGGATGATCCTCTTCCACTAAATGATAATGACTCTTTGAAATCCTCAACATTTACTCTTATCCAAAGGCTATCTCCATTTTCAATAATTACATATTGATTCTCTGGTATATGTTCAATTCTATAGATTCCAGGTTCTATGTTTTCAAGGTTTTTAAAAAATTTATTTTCAGAATTAAGTTCAATTGAATCAATTTTTATATTATTATAATAGAAATTAACATAGTTTGAAGAAGGATTAATAATTTCACCTCCTAAGAAAAAATTATCTCTAGAATTCTTATTATTACAGGAGTTAGAAAAAAATAAAATTATAGCAAGTATAATTAGTTTTAGAAATTTCAACTTGTTATTTTTGCGCATATTTATGTTATCTGTATCTAATTTATCGCTTCAATTTGGTAAAAGAATCCTCTTTGATGAAGTAAATATAACTTTTTCTCCTGGAAATTGTTATGGAATTATAGGTGCTAATGGTGCAGGTAAATCAACATTTTTAAAGATTTTATCTAAAGATCTTGAACCAAATACCGGTTCTGTATATATTGAACCAGGTAAGAGATTATCAGTATTAGAGCAAAATCACAATAGATATGATCAAAACACTGTAATTGAAACCATAATTTTAGGAAATCAAAAACTATTTGATCTCAAGAGTGAGATTGATTCAATTTATGCAAAAGAAGATTTTTCAGATAAAGATGCTGATAGAGTAGGGGAACTTCAAGCTTCATTTGAAGAGATGAATGGTTGGAATGCTGATGCAGATGCAGCTTTTTTACTATCTAGTCTTGGAATTACTGAAGATGTACATCATAGTCAAATGAGTGATCTTGATCAAAAAGTTAAAGTTAAAGTTCTTTTGGCTCAGTGTCTTTTTGGTAATCCTGATGTTTTAATAATGGATGAGCCAACCAATGATCTTGATTATAGTACTGTAGAGTGGCTTACAAATTTCATTAATGAGTTTGAAAATACAGTAATAGTTGTCTCACATGACAGATTTTTTTTAGATGCAGTTTGTACTCATACTTCTGACATTGACTTTAGTAAAATAAATCACTTTTCTGGAAATTATACTTTCTGGCAACAATCTAGTCAATTAGCAGCTAGACAAAAGCTTCAGCAGAATAAAAAATCTGAAGAAAAGAAAAAAGAATTACAGGAGTTTATTTCTAGATTCTCTGCTAATGTTGCTAAATCCAAACAAGCTACAGCAAGAAAAAAGATGATTCAAAAACTAAATATTGAAGAAATTAAACCTTCAAGCAGAAGATATCCTGCAATTATTTTTGATCAAGACAGAGATGCTGGAGATCAAATTTTAGAACTTAAATCTCTTTCTTATGAGAAAGACGGAGAAGTCTATTTTAAAGACATTAGCTTTAATTTAAATAAAGGAGAGAAAGTTTTAATAGTTTCAAAGAATTCCAGGTCAATCAACTTATTTTATGATTGCATTTCTGGCAGTCTTAACCAGACTTCTGGTTCATATAGTTGGGGAGTAACTACTTCATCTGGGTATTTGCCAATGGATAATCATTCTCATTTTGATAAAAATATATCTCTAGTAGATTGGCTAAGACAATGGTCAAATAATGATGAAGAAAGAGAAGAGTTGTTTATTAGGAGTTTTCTAGGTAGAATGTTGTTTGGTGGAGATGAAGCACTTAAATCTTGTACTGTATTATCTGGGGGAGAAAAAGTTAGGTGTATGTTATCAAAAATAATGATGGGAAAGCCAAATGTTTTGCTTATTGATGAGCCAACAAATCATCTTGATTTAGAAGCTATAACTGCCTTTAATAATTCTCTAATAAACTTTAAAGGAACTGTCTTACTAAGCACTAATGATAGAGCTTTTGCACAATCTGTAGCAAATAGAATTATTGAGATTACACCAAATGGAATTATTGATAGTTATCTTCCTTTTAATGAATATATTGTTAACGAAAAGGTCCTATCATCTAGAGAAAAGCTTTATAATTAATCTATTTATCTCTAATAACAGCACCTAGTTCTGTTTTGTATTTATCAGACAACTTTAGCATGATTTTATCAATGAGTTTGTCTGTTAGAGTTTTTTTAGAATCATTGAATATAAAGCTAACTGCTAAAGATTTCTTATTATCCTCTATATTCTTTCCTTTATATTCATCAAAAAGATTAACATCTTTCAATATTTTATTCTCTACATTAAATGCAAGATTTTTTATGGCTTCAAAATTAATATTATCATCTAGAATCATTGATAGGTCTCGTCTAGAGGATGGAAACTTTGATAATTCTTGATATTTAACATTTGCAGACTTTAACTTTATATTATCAAGATCTAGATTTAATAAATGAATTTTATCATCTATTGAAAACTCTTTTGTATATGTTGAGTTTAATTCTCCAATAAACCCAATATTTTTCTTATTGTTATGTATGCAAAGTTTATATTCAAATAATTCATCGTTATTTACTTCATATTTAATATTTGAGACATTTAAGTTATTAAGTAAGTTCTCAGCAACTCCTTTTAAATAATAAAAATTACTTTTAGATAATTCAGAAATCCAGTTTTCATCAAATATTTGTCCAGTAACTGTTACATTTAATCTTTTGTTTTCTATATAATTATTATCATTTATTGAATATGTATTTCCAATTTCAAATATCTTCAGATTTCTATTTTGTCTATTTATATTGTGTTTAACGGTTTCTAATGCATTTGGAATTAGTGAAGATCGAAGATTAGACAGTTCAGTTCCTTGTGGATTTAAAAGGTTTACTGCTTGATTATTAAACTTCTCATTAACACCAGGAGAACATATCGAGTTATTAATGATTTCATTAAATCCAATTCCAACAAGATTATTACTTATTAAAGATTCTGTTTTATTAATATTATTTTTACCAATCTCAGGAATTGACATAGAAATTTTTGATTCTACATTGATATTATTAAATCCATATACTCGAAGAATTTCTTCAATAACATCAATTTCTCTATAGACATCATGTCTATAATTTGGTGCAATTATATTTAATCCATCTTCACTATGACCTTTTATTTCAAAGTCTAATGAACTTAAAATTTGAGTTATAGTTTCTTTGTCTATCTTTTGACCAGCAATACTATCAATTCTATCGTATCTGAGATAGATATCCTTAATATCTACCTTTAAATTATCCTCAACCAGAATTTCCGATATATTAGCTTCTTGATTAGCTTCTTTTATTAAAATAGAGGCTCTTTTCAATGCATATAATACTTTTTCTGGATCTACTCCCCTTTCATATCTGTAAGAAGCATCAGTGAATAGTTGATGTCTTTTAGATGATTTCCTTATAGTTACAGAATCAAAAATTGCAGATTCTAAAAATAAGTTAGTTGTAGAGTTTGAAACACCAGAGTCATAACCACCATATATTCCAGCTAAACAAAGTGGATCGTTATTTGAGCATATCATTAAATCATCAGAATCTAAATTAATAATGTTATCATCAAGAGTTTTAAACTTGGTATTTGATTTTACTGATTTAACAGTTATATTTTTAATTTTATCCAAATCAAAAGCATGAAGTGGTTGTCCTATTTCATGCATTACAAAATTTGTAATGTCTACAATGTTATTAATAGGTTTTAATCCAATTGATTTTAATTTATTTTGTAATTCTTTTGAAGAAGGACCAACTTTAATATTTTTTATTATTAGACCTGAATAGAAAGGACATTTATCGATGTCTTTGACACTAACTTCAAAATCTTCATCTATTTTAACTGATTCAAAATCATTAATACTAGGAAGTGTAATCTTGCTTGTTTGAGAATTTAAGTCATAATATGCTTTTAAATCTCGAGCAACACCATAATGAGACATTGCATCAGACCTATTTGGTGTAAGACCAATTTCAAAAATATTATCATTTTCTACGTTAAATACTTCGCTAATAGGTGTTCCAGGTTTAATTTTACTATCAAGAACCATTATACCTTCATGAGACTCGCCCAAACCAATCTCATCTTCAGCACAGACCATACCATTACTAACCACTCCTCTTATCTTTGATTTTTTGATTTTTATTTCATCACCACCATTTGTATATATTTTTGATCCAACTTTTGCTACGGGCACAATTTGTCCTTCCATTATATTTGGAGCACCACAAACAATTTCAGAGGTTTCATTATTACCTAGATCAATAGATGTTACTTTTAATCTGTCTGCATTAGGATGTTTTTCACATTTTAAAACTTTGCCTGCTACAACTCCAATAAGTCCTCCTTTAATGGATTCAAATGGTAAAATTTTTTCGACCTCCAAGCCAAGATTAGTTAATATATCAGATATTTCCTCAGGAGCAGACTTGGTTTCAAGATATTCTTTAAGCCAATTGATTGATATTTTCACAGGATTTATTTAATAACAAATATACTTAATCAACTAATATATCGCCATAAATTTTTTGAATTTGAAGAAGTTGAAATTTCATGTCTAATTGGATAATTTTCTTTTTTTATTAATCTAGGATCGTTCTCTAATAGGTCATAAGCAGATTTTCGTGCATTATTTAATATCTCTGAATCATATATGATATCAGCTAATTTAAATTTAAGAACTCCACTTTGTCTGGTTCCCATCATATCTCCAGGCCCTCTTAATTTTAAATCTACCTCTGCTAATTTAAACCCATCGCTAACTTTAACCATAGTATCTACTCTTATTTTGGATTCTTCCGAAAGTCTATCTTTAGTCATCAAAATACAATAACTTTCCTCATTTCCTCTTCCAACTCTTCCTCTTAACTGATGTAATTGAGACAGTCCAAATCTTTCGGCACTTTCAATTACCATAACAGAGGCATTAGGAACATTGACTCCAACTTCAATTACTGTTGTAGAAACTAAAATTTGAGTTTCTTTATTGATAAACCTGTTCATTTCAAAATCTTTATCCTTTGATTTCATTTTCCCATGAACTATACTAACCTGAAAATCTGGTTTTGGAAATTCTCTTACAATACTTTCATATCCATCCATAAGGTCTTTATAATCAAGTTTTTCAGATTCATTAATTAATGGATATACTAAATATACTTGCCTTCCCTTACTTATTTGATCCTTTAGAAACTTAAAAACACTTAATCTGTTTTTATCATATTTATGAACTGTTTTTGTTGTTATTCTTCCAGGTGGTAATTCTTTTATTGAAGATATATCTAAATCGCCATATAAGCTCATTGCTAATGTTCTTGGAATTGGAGTGGCAGTCATTACTAAAACATGTGGGGCTGGTGTATTCTTCTTCCAAAGTTTAGCTCTTTGAGCGACTCCAAACCTATGCTGTTCATCCACAATACTTAAACCTAAATTTTTAAATTGAACTATGTCTTCTAAAATAGCATGTGTTCCAACTAAAATTTTGGTTTTACCAGACAATAAATCTTCATGAATTAATTTTCTGTCTTTTGTTTTAACTGAACCAGTTAGTAAATCAATTTTTACATCTAATTCAGATAGCAGCTCCTTAATTGACTTGAAGTGTTGATTAGCTAGTATTTCAGTTGGTGCAAGTATACATGATTGAAAACCATTATCAATAGCAATTAACATAACCATTAATGAAACTATAGTTTTCCCGGAACCTACATCTCCTTGTAACAGTCTATTCATCTGTTTTCCGTCTCGAAAATCATTTCTTATTTCTTTTATTACTTTTTTTTGATCTCGCGTGAGTTCAAAGGGTAAATTATTTTTATAAAATTCGTTTAGATGATCTCCAACCTTTTCAAATTTGAATCCATTTAATTTTTGAATTCTTTCATTTTTTGAAAGCTGAAAACCAAGTTGATTAAAAAATAATTCCTCAAATTTTAGTCTTTTAGTAGATTCGGAAAGTAATAGTTGAGACTCAGGTAAGTGAATATTAATAATAGCCTTATATCTATCTATAAGATTATATTCATTTAAAATATTATAAGATAAGTTTTCTTTAATTTGATTTTGAAGAGAGTTTAAAAGATTATAGATTATTTTGATAAAATATTTTTGAGTAACACCCTCATTAATAAGCTTCTCAGTAGATGAGTATATACCGTGAAGTCTTCTAGGTATATTCCTGTTAAAACTATCTTTAGTTTTAATTTCTGGATGAGCTATTGAAGGATTATTACCAAACCAACTAAGTTTACCATAAATTACATATTCTTCATTAGTTTTTAATGATTCCTCAACCCAGTTAAAACCCCTATACCAGATTAGGTCAACTTTTCCAGTTTCATCATAAAATTCACAATTCAACCTATTTCTAAACCTTACTTTAGTTCTCTTAACAGATTTTATTTTGCCAATTATTTGAACTTCTGATTGATTCTTAGGAAGTTCATTTATTTTAAAGAATCGAGATCTATCAATATATCTATATGGATAAAAATCAATTAGATCTTTTACTGTTTTAAGATTTAATTCTTCACTAAGTAATTTAGATCTAGCAGGCCCAACACCTTTAATAAATTCAATTGATTGATTTAAGATATCATTATTCACTATCCAAGAAATCTAATGCTAAATTTGTCATGACTTTAACACCAAGAAGCAATGAGCTATCATCTATAAAAAAATCTGGTGTATGATGTGCTGGAGCCTCTCTTTTTTCATTTGTGTTGTACCCTCCAAGTTCAAATAAAAATCCTGGTATTTCATTTAAATAATAAGCATAATCTTCAGCTAAAGTTTTAGCATTACTTAGAATTACATTTTCACTACCAGCAGATTTTTTTAGTGATGGTAACATCTTGTTCATCATAGCGGGATCATTAAATGTTATATCCGCTCCATCATCTATTTCAACAATTGCTTCACCTCCATATGATTTAGCAATACCTTGAGATAGTTCAATAATTCTTTTCTTTATATAGTCTCTCATTCCGTAATCAAGTGAACGAATTGTTCCAACCAAATTAACTTCACCGGGAATAATATTAAACCTATTACCTCCTTCAACTTTTCCAAATGATATAACAGCAGGCTCTTTTGTAAGCTCAGATTCTCTAGAAATAATAGTCTGAATTGAATTTATTATCTGGGCAGTAATTACAATAGGATCAACAGATAGCCATGGAGTACCTCCATGAGCTTGAGTACCTATTACTTTAATTGTAAATCTTGATGATGATGCATAGAAACCCTTTGGCTTATAGTAGACCTTGTTCATAGGGAGTTGTGCAGCAATATGAAGTCCAAAAATAGCATCTACATCTGGATTTTCTAGCACACCTTCTTTAATCATCATCCTTGCTCCACCTTCCTCACCGGGAGGAGGACCTTCTTCTGCACCTTGAAAAATAAATTTAACTGTTCCTTCAAAATCATTATTTTTTGATAAAACTTCTGCTGTGCCCATCAAAATTGACATATGACCATCATGTCCGCAAGCATGCATAACACCATCATTTACTGATTGAAATTTTAAGCCATTATTTTCTGTTATAGGTAGAGCATCCATATCAGCTCTTAAAGCAACAACTTTTCCCTTAGATTTACCTTCTAGTATCCCCACGACTCCATTCACGCCAACATTTCTTGTTACTTTTATTCCAAGTGACTCAAGGTGTCTTGCTATTTTTTCAGAAGTTTTAAACTCTCTGTTTGAGACTTCTGGAAATTTATGAAAATCATGTCTCCATGAAATTACTTTTTCTTCAATATCTGCTATCTGATTATCTATTGATTGAGAATATAAAGATTGGGATATTAGAATTAAAAAAATAAATGACAAGTTCTTCATAAGTATTGATTTAATTAGTGATTTATCAGCAATTAAAATTCATTAATTACTTAAATTTATAACAATGTTAGAAGATAACAAATCTTATCTAAAAGATCTTAATGAAGCTCAACTAAATGCAGTGATTAAAACTGATGGACCCTCTATGGTTATTGCAGGTGCTGGATCAGGAAAAACTAGAGTTCTAACATATAAAATTGTTCATCTTGTAAACAATGACGTTGATCCCTTTGAAATTTTAGCCTTGACATTTACAAATAAAGCTGCAAGAGAAATGAAGCTTAGAATATCATCCATGATAGGTGAGAGTGAATCAAAGAATATATGGATGGGAACATTTCATTCTGTTTTTGCTAAAATTTTAAGATTTGAAGCCCACAAGATAGGCTTTACATCAGACTTTACAATTTATGATGTTCAAGATTCGGAAAGACTTATATCTTCAATTATTAAAGAAAAAAACTTAGATAAAGATGTTTACAGAACTAAATCAATTAGAAATAGAATCTCATCATTAAAAAATAATTTTATAACTGTAACTGGATATTTCTCAAATAGTGAATTGGTGGACTCGGATAATATTTCAAGGAAACCTGAAACAGGAAATATTTATAAAGAATATAATGAGAGATTAGTCAAATCTAATTCTATGGATTTTGATGATTTATTGATGAAAACTAATGAATTGTTAAATAATCACCCTGAAGTATTGGCAAAATATCAAGAAAAGTTTAAGTATATTCTTGTAGATGAATATCAAGACACAAACAACTCTCAGTACCTAATCGTAAAGTCATTGTCTGATAAATACCAAAATATTTGTGTTGTAGGTGATGACGCACAAAGTATTTATTCATTTAGAGGTGCAAATATCAATAATATTATAAATTTTAGAAATGATTACGATAGTGTGGAAATATTCAGACTTGAGCAAAATTATAGATCGACTAAGAATATTGTTAATGCAGCAAATTCAGTAATTGAACATAATAAAAATAAAATTGATAAAGAAGTTTGGACGGATAATGATTTTGGAGAAAGAGTTGAAATCTCTTCAAATCAATCAGATATAGGAGAGGCTAGGGGACTTTGCCAAAAAATCACCTCTCTTGACAATACAAGCTTTTCAGATATAGCAATTCTTTATAGAACCAATGCTCAATCAAGACCAATAGAGGACTCCTTAAGATTAAATAAAATACCTTATCAAATTTTTGGTGGAGTATCGTTTTATAATAGAAAAGAAATTAAAGATGTTCTTGCTTATTTAAGGGTTATTGTGAATAGTAGTGATGAAGAAAGCTTAAAAAGAGTAATAAACTACCCTGCAAGAGGAATAGGTCAAGTAACAATTAATAAAATAATTATAGCTGCTCAAAAACACAACTTAACTTTATATGAGACAATTAAAAAACATAAAGAACTATTAATTGACTTTTCGGGTTCTGTTTCAATAAAACTTCAAAATTTTATTGACCTTATAGATGTATTAAAAATAGAGAATCAAAAATTAAATGCTTTTGACTTAACTAAAGAGGTTATTGATAAGGTAAGAATCATAGATGACTTGAAAAAGGATGAAACTCCTGAAGGTATTTCAAGAATCGAGAATGTTCAAGAACTATTAAATGGAATAAGAGATTTCATAGAAGATCAAAAAGAGCTTGTTGAATCAAATGATAACTTGTCTGAATTTTTATCTACAGTTTCTTTGTCAACTGACTTTGATAATAATAACCCAGATGAAGATAAAGTATCGCTAATGACTCTTCACCTTTCAAAAGGATTAGAATTTAAACATGTATTTATTGTTGGTTTAGAAGAAGATTTATTTCCATCTGCACTTAGTTACAATACAAGATCAGAGCTAGAAGAAGAAAGGAGATTATTCTATGTTGGTATTACTAGGGCTAAGGAAAATCTTTATCTATCGTATGCTAATTCAAGATATAGATGGGGTAAGTTAATCTATTGTGAGGAAAGTAGATTTTTAAATGAAATTGATAAAGAATTTGTTAAAGTTATTAAGCCTAACAATTTCAAGCCATCAATTTCGGATTATCCTAAAAAAAACATTATTTACAATCCTAAGTCGAATTTAAAAAGAATATCAAAAAATACTTCTGTTAATACAAATATTAAAATTAATGTATCAATCGGAGATAATGTTACTCATGAAAAATTTGGTTTAGGACAAGTCATTAATATAGAAGGAAATGGAAATGACACAAAAGCAACTGTTAAGTTTAAGAAATTTGGTGAAAAGAACTTACTACTAAGATTTGCCAAACTAAATAAAGTATAAAAAAAACGTAACCGAAGATATTCGGTTACGTTATATTTTAACTAATCAATAATCTATTTAGTCAGGTTTGCTTTCTGAGTTAATAGTATTGCTTGGTCCTGTTGCAGGAACATTCATAGACATTCCTTCTTCAATTAGATTAGCAAACTGATCTAATTTAGGAAGTACTATAATTCTAGTTCTTCTATTTCTTGCTCTAGTAACACTTGAATCATTATCAGCAATTGGCATGTGGAAGCTTCTTCCTGCTGCAACTAACTTAGTTGGATCAACTCCATAATCATTCTGAAGAATTCTTACTACAGATGTAGCTCTCTTAACAGATAAATCCCAATTATCAACAACACCAGGAATAGTTTCAGATGCTTTTTCTTGATCGATAAGTAAGTTGTCAGTATGACCCTCTACCATAAACTCAAGATCTGGCTTATCGCTAATAACTTTAGCGATTTTTTCTAAAACGTTTCTTGCTCTAGTTGTAACTGTAAAGCTACCACTGTTGAATAGTAACTTATCTGAAATAGATACATATACAACACCTTTTTCTACATTAATTTCAATATCATCATCACTAAGTGTGCCTAATGAGCTTTTGAAACTTTGAACAAGTGCTAGGGTTACAGAATCTCTTCTGGTAACTGCATCTTGCATTCTAGTAATTACAAGGTCTTTTTCTTTAATGCTTTCAAGAGATCTTTCAAGGTTCTCAGCCCCTTTTTGAGTAAGGGTAGTTAGATTACCTATATTGTTAATCAAATCTTGATTGTTTGCTCTTAAAAACTTATTTTGTTCAGATAATGCATTTAACCTTTCTGATGATGCAGAAAGCTGAGTCTCTGTTGCACCAAGTTTAGCAGTTGCGCTATCTAAAAGTTCTTTTGTGTTTTGTTGAAGACTTTCTAAATCAGAGTATCTCTTTTGAGAAACACATGATGATAAAAGTAAACCTACAACACCTACAATTATTATATTCTTTTTCATTTCAAAAATGTTGGTTATTAATTAGTCAGCTACAAACTTAATATTTTTATAGTAAATTATTGTATTACAACTGAAAGAATTTTTTCTTACCTAAAATAAAATATTTATACACTATACTATTGATTTTAAAATAATTAGCTTGATTAATGGAGTTATTTCTAGCTCTTAAAATTGATTTAAGAGAATAAAAATATTCAATATGTGCTTTATATACTGACATGAAATTAGAAAACTCACCTTGAAATAAAAACCTTAAAGATGCTATTATATCAAGGATTAATCTAATAAATAGAGTGCTTAAAAGACTTTTGAGGGGAATATTTTTAGTAATCATAATTAAAGAGTTTCTATAATTAAGATATATTTTTCTTGAATCTTTCTTAATTGTAGCAGCTCCAACATGAAAAACTTTTGATGATGTAACAGAATAAGAATTATAACCTAGATTAAATGCTCTCCAACATAAATCAATTTCTTCCATATGTGCAAAAAAACTTTTGTCAAACCCTCCAATTTTATTAAAAATATTTTTTGAAATAAAAAAACAAGCTCCAGAAGCCCAAAATATTTTAGAATCATTATACTGACCATTATCTTTTTCTATAGTGTCAAAAATTCTACCTCTACAGAATGGATATCCATATTTGTCTATAAATCCTCCTGATGCACCAGCATATTCGAAATATTCAGTATTATTAATATCTAGTATGGTAGGCTGAATAATTGATTCAGGATGTTTTTTAAATTTCTTTCTAATCGGATCTAACCAATCTTTAGTAACTAGGATATCATTGTTAATTATGCAGACATAATCTTCTTCAACCTCTTTCAGGCCTTTATTATATCCCTCAGCAAACCCATAGTTTTTATCTAATGATATAATTTTTACTTCTTTATAATTTTCTCTTACATACAAAATAGACTCGTCTGATGAATTATTATCAATTATATAAACAGTTGAGTTATCAGAGTTTAATATTATCTTATTAAGGTATTTCTTTAAAAGATTTAAACCATTCCAGTTTATTATAACAATTCCAATTTTCATTTCGAATAATTAATTAGATCTTTTTCTTGAATATAATCCTTAGTTATCTCGCTGAATTTAAAATAATAATTTTCAATACCATTAGTAAGAATGATTCTTTTACTTTTTAATTCAATATTGTATCTCATTACTTGATCAAAGTGATCTTTCTTAATTTTAATGTCTGATGATTTACACTCAACTAATATTTCAACTTTCCCAGATGAATCGTATACCACTATATCATACCTCTTTGGAATCTTGTTGATATAGAACACTTTCTCGCAGTTTATCCTAGATACTGGATAATTTTTTGAAATAATATATTTGATGAAATTCTGTCTAATCCATTCCTCGGGAGTTAAAATTATCCACTTCTTTCTTATTTCATCAAAAATGATATTATTCTTGTTTTCTTTTTTAATTTTAAACTCGAATAATGGTAGATTAAGTTTTTTCATCAACTAAATAATGACAGAATATAATAAATTAATTAATGATATTAATAACGGTAAATTATCACCTGTTTATTTAATTCATGGAGACGAGAATTATTTTAAAGATAATATTATAAAAAATATTACTGATTCTATTATAAATGAAACCTCTGCTGATTTTGATTTAAAAAAAATATATGGAAAAAAAACAGATGAAACTCAAGAGAATGAAGTAATAGATTTTGTGAAAAGATTTCCGTTAAGTGGAGATTATAATCTACTTATAGTTAAAGATTCAAAAAATTTATCTGATGATTTCAAAAACATCATATCATATATTGAAAATATAAATTCTAAAACGATTTTAGTATTATCATTTGATAAGAGTATTGATAAAAGAAAAAAAATATATAAATCCTGCTTAAAACATGGTTCTGTTTATGAATCAAAAAAAATATATGAAAATCAAGTCTATGGATGGATTCAGGAGCAGTGTAAGTTTAAATCATTAAATCTTCATCCAAATTCTATAAAAATTATAGAAAATTTTTCTGGAAATGACCTATTGCAAATAGACAATGAACTTGAAAAACTTAAACTAAATTCAAGCAAAGATGATATTATAAAACCAGAGGACGTAGAGGATATAATTGGTTTCAGTAAAGAATATAACTTTTTTGAGTTAACTAAAGTAATTGGAAAAAACAATTACAGTAAATCTCTTGAGCTTGTTTCATACATGTCAAAAAACACAAAAAAATATCCTTTACCATTAATTATTGGAACTGTTTATTCGTTTTTCAATAAATTATTTGTTTATCATTCAATAGAAAATAAAAGTGAGGCGCCCAAGTTGTTAGGTATAAACCCATATTTTATAAATGAATACAGAGAAGCTTCTGGTGTTTTTTCTATGAAACGTATATCTAGAATTTTTGGATATTTACTAGAAGCTGATAAAAGATCTAAAGGAATTGAATTTGATAATACAGATCAATTGGGTATCCTCAATGATTTAATTTATAAGATATTTAAGTCTTAAATTAACTTTTTGTATTTATTAGGGTTTGCTTCATTCATAACAGTATAAATTTCTTCGAATATATCTTCAAATGAAGGTTTGCTAATATAGTCACCATCAGATCCGTATGGAGGTCTATGCTCTTTAGCTGTAACTAAACATGGCTTGCTGTCTAAATGCTCATAAATATCTTGATTAGTTAATAATTCTTGAAGAATAAAACTAGATCCACCTCCAGGAACATCCTCATCAATGATCATCAATCTATTAGTCTTGATTATACTTTTGGAAATATTTTTAGATAAATCAAAAGGAATCAAACTTTGCACATCTATTACCTCACAGTCTATATTATACTTCTGTATCTCCCTAGCAACTTTATTTACTATATTGACAGTTGAGCCATAAGATACAAGAGTAATATCACCTCCTTCTTTAAGAACTTCAATTTCTCCAATTGGAGTTTTAAATTCTCCATAATTTAATGGGAGTTTTTCTTTTATTCTATAACCGTTTAAGGGTTCAATAACAACAGCTGGTTGATCAATATCTAATAGAGAGTTGTAAAAACCTGCAGCTTTAGTCATATTTCTTGGAGTTAATACAAATATTCCTCTTAAGAAATTTAAAATACCACCTAATGGTGAACCAGAGTGCCAAATTCCCTCAAGTCTATGGCCTCTAGTCCTAACTATTAGAGGAGCTTTCTGACCTCCATGAGTTCTAAAAGTTAATGTAGCAAGATCATCACTTAAGATCTGCAAGGCATATAAAATATAATCTAGATATTGAATTTCAGCAATAGGCCTTAAACCCCTCATTGACATACCTATTCCTTGTCCTACAATAGTCGATTCTCTAATACCTGTATCAAATACTCTATTCTTACCATATTTTTTTTGAAGGCCTTCTAACCCTTGATTAACATCTCCAATCATTCCAACATCTTCACCAAAAATGAATATTCTATTATTTTCTTCTAGAAGTTTGTCAAAATTGTCTCTAATAATTATTCTTCCATCTACCAATTCATTATTATCAGAGTATATTGGATTAGAATTATTAATTTCTTTTAGACTGTCAAAATCAATTGAATATAAATTTGAAGAATATTTTTCTGAAAGAATATTCATATACTTATTTTTCCAATTAACGAGCTTATTTCTATCATCTGATTCACCAGGTTCTAATTGATATGTGATTCTCCTACATATTTTAATTATCTCTGAGAAATTATCATCATCTACATTATTAAGCATCTCATTCAGCTTGTCTTTACTAATTTTAATACTTAGACTATTTATTGTATCTATTAAATCTGATTTAGCCTCTTTTATAGGTCTTAAATAAAGATCCCAAGCCATCCTTTTTTCTTCTTTAACATAATTTGAAATCTCTTTCTTTATGTTTTCTAGTTTTTTCTTTGAAGATAATTTGCTATTAAGAATCCAATCTTCAAATTTTTTATTACAGTCATTATCAGACTCCCATTTTAGTCTTTCTTCAGATTTATACCTTTCATGAGATCCTGAAGTAGAGTGACCAAGAGGTTGAGTCAATTCAGTAACATGTATAATTACAGGAATATGGTGATCTCGAGCTATTCTCTCAGCATAGGAATATGTTTTAATTAATGATTGATAATCCCATCCTTTAACTTCAAGTATTTCGATTCCAGATGATTCAGATGTAACTTTAAACCCAGATAAGGCTTTAGATATGCTTTCTTTAGTTGTATGGTCTTTATTATGAACAGAAATGCCATAATCATCATCCCATATACTTATAACAGCAGGTATTTGAAGAACACCACAAGCATTAACTGCTTCAAAGAAAACACCTTGACTAGTACTAGCATTTCCAATAGTACCCCAAACTATTTCATTACCATTTTCTGAGAACTTCTGAGAGTTACTAACTGTATTATCTCTATATATTTTAGAAGCTAAACCTAATCCAACAAGTCTAGACATTTGACTTGCAGTAGGAGAAATATCAGATATATGATTCTTATGCTGTGTTTGATCTATCCAATTGTCATTCTCATCAACAGTATGAGTTAGGAAATGACCTGACATTTGTCTACCTCCAGACATTCTCTCATAAACTTTATCGGGATGACCATACAATGCTGAAAAAATCTCTCTACCAGTAAGTAAATCTTGTGATAATAATAATGTCTGATCTCTATAGTATCCTGATCTAAAATCACCATTTTTAAAAAAATGACTCATTACAATTTGAGGTAATTCTTTTCCATCACCAAAAATTCCAAATTTACCTTTCCCTTGAAGAACTTCACGTCTTCCTTGAACGCTTATTTCACGGCTTAAGGATACCGTCCTGAAATCATCTAATACTTTTTCCTTAAATTTTTTTAAGCTAATCTCCTCTTTTGTAGAACTAGATGTAGTCATAGGGATTGCAAATTTACAAATAATTATATGAACTAAATTATAGCCATCTTCTAGAGAACAGTTTACCTAGAGATTCTATATTATATGAAACGATAAACCTAATATTATTATAATATCTATAGTCATCTAATTCAAAGCCATTACTAGAGCTTACAGGGAAATATAGTTCAAAGAAGTCAGGAAGTAAATTAAGTCTAATTCCACTACCGTAAAAATATCTAGACTCTCCTATATCATCCTTAAGCATCCCTAGATCTAGATAACCTTCAATCCATTTCCAAATTCCAATATTTAAGTTGGTAGTTAGCATAAAATTATTAGTTGTAGGTTCTTCAAAAAAAGATTTAAAACCTCCGCCTGCCATTATAAATTGCTGACTTAATAAACCAGAGCTTTCAGATCTACCTAAATAATTATCTAAAAATAAATATCCACCAGATCTACCTAAATTATAATTGAAGTTATCAAATTGATCATTGTTCCAGAAAAACTTTCCAAGAAACACTCTAGCTTGAAATTGTCTATTACCTTTTAAAAGTTTTCTATAATCAAATTCTAGATTTAACTTCCCAAAATTATTTGAAAACTCAGTATTAATTGATGTTCTTAAATATTTAATTATCCCTATATCAGAGTAATAGTAACCTAGATTATAAATTGAATACTCGTCCAATAAATTATCGTTTCTTATATTATTTTCTTTATTAACGTTGAACATAGATAATGTAAGAGATTTCCTGATTTTAGATCTTAGATTAGAATTATCTCTAAAGTTAATTCTTACAGAAGGTGAAAAAACCTGATATCTTAAATTTTCCTTATAGTGATTAGTATTATAGAATAGATTAAAAACAGTAGAATAGTTATTCTTAACTTCATTATTTAATTGATATCTAAAGTTTAATGAACCTACTAGGGTTTTTTCTTTTGATGCATATTGAGTAAAAACTTCATAACTAAAGGGCTTATTCTTTAAACCCTTATTTAAAATGTTAATACCAGGTGAGACACCATCATAAAGATTGTAGGTAATTTCAGGTCTTAGATAAAGAGTTTTAAATTTAGGATTTTCAAGATCACTAATAAATTTTACTTTTAAGGGCTTTAAATTACTATTTGACTTTGTGTATATCCAATTATTACTCCTGTTTGATTCAGGAATTGTTATATCTGGGTTTATAGCAACATAATCATAATCTAGTTTAGGAAGTTCTATCCTTTTATATTCTTCAAAAAATCTCTTTTCAATAATTGAATCGTTTTTTAAGAACCCAAGAGAGTAGGGTATATTTATATTGTTTTTTTCATAAACTTGTATCTCATTCTTATTAATTTTTTTAATTTTTAAATCAATAGATTGTCTTTTTCCTATATAATCCTCAATGAACCAGTCTAAGTCAATACCTGAATAGTTTAAGAATAGACTATTTAGTTCTCCTCTTGTTTTTGAATTATTAATGCTTCTAGCTAGGTCTTTAAAATTATTCTCTCCTATAATTTCTTCAAGGTATATCAAACCTAATCCTGAGTGATAAGGTGAGGCGATTTCTTGATTTATTCTAGTTAAATATTCACTTGATTGGTCATCAATTTGATGAAGATTTAATCTTTGTACATACTCAGAATAATTTAAAAATAAATCGTTAAAATTAATCTTAGATATTTCATAGTTTTTCAGTAAACTAATTCCTGCTAGTCTACCTAAAAATTTCACTTTAGGATAAAAGTCATTAATATATTTATTTAGAAGAAAAATTTCTAAACCATTATACACCCAGTGAGATTCTCTTTTATTTAAATTTAGCTTTTGATTCAAATAGTTAATCACAAAAGATTTTAAAAATATTATCTCTTCTAAAAACTCATCAGAAAAGGGACTTATAAAACTTGGTAATTCATTAAATCCATAAAATGGATTTGACTCATAATCTGTTCTTGGAACTAGAAGTTTATTATTATCGGTGTCATTAAAGTAATTAGTAATAAAATTAACTATTCGATTAACTTTTATTTCAGAATCTAAAGGTGAAGATGTCCTAAACACATCGGTTTCTATTTCATAATTAAAATTCTCAAATTTCTTATAATCATCTTGAGTAAGTAGATTAATTCTAACATCTTTGATTTCTGTTCCTGAAAGGAATACTGTCTTAATGTTATTGCTTACTTCAGTATTATTTTTGATTAGATTTGAAAATAAATGAAGATCTTCATCAAATGATATTTTAAGCTTATAACCTGCTTTTTGAAGAGATTGATCATCAAGATTTAAATTACTTTGATTATACCATATGGAATTAGATATGTTTGAAAATACTATTAGCCAGTTCTTTAAATAGAAATTATCATCATCATAACCGTATCCAGTAAATTTAGAATCGGGTAATTTTATCGAATAATATATTTCTATTTCAATTGACCCACCTGTTGAAATAGGCTTTTTAAGATTTACCTTAATAATATCTAAAGCATCATCTAATCTCTCCCACGTTTCAATATTATTTGACTTAATATTATTAATAGATGATGATCCTCTCTGTTTTTTTTGAGCAAAAGAAAAACTTCTAGAGTATTCGTCAGAAATTCTTTTTGCGAGACTAGTTGTATTGTCTAAATATGAATTTGACCAGTCTTCAAGAAATATCTCTTTTAGGGGAGTATTAGAAGTGTTTTTAAACTTCATTATTTGATAAATCTCAATTGTTTTATCTTCAGAATTAAGTTTAGCATCAATATTATAAGAATTTATATTTTGACCAGAACCATTAATTGGAATAATTAACATTGTCAAAATAAATAAGTTCAAATAACCTCTCATTAATAAAATTCTTTAGACAGAAACTTTGCCGTGTAACCTTTATCGTTATTAATTATTTCCTTTGGACTCCCACTATCAATTAAATCACCACCTTTCTTTCCTCCCTCGGGTCCTATGTCAACTATGTAGTCAACTTGTTTTATTACATCTAAATTATGTTCTATAATAATTATTGTATTTCCTTTATCAACGAGTTGGTTCAAAACATCTAATAGAACTCTAATATCTTCAAAGTGTAATCCTGTAGTCGGTTCATCTAGAATATAAATTGTTTTACCTGTATCTTTTTTAGATAACTCGCTGGCTAGTTTTATCCTTTGAGACTCTCCTCCAGATAATGTTGTAGAAGGTTGACCTAGGGTAATATATCCCAATCCAACACTTTCTATGGCTTTTAATTTATTATATATTTTTGGGATAGAAGAAAAGAAATCTAAAGATTTTGAAACACTCATATCTAAAATATCTGCAATTGATTTACCCTTATATCTTACTTCTAGAGTTTCTCTGTTAAATCTTTTACCATTACACACCTCACACTCAACGAAAACATCTGGCAAGAAATTCATTTCAATTAATCTCATCCCACCTCCTTTACAATTTTCACATCTACCACCTGAAACATTAAAGCTAAACCTGCCAGGTTTATATCCTCTAATTTTTGCTTCAACTGTATCTGAAAATAATTTTCTTATCTCACTGTAAACACCAGTATATGTGGCAGGATTACTTCTTGGTGTTCTTCCGATTTGTTGTTGATTTACTTCTACAACTTTATCAATATGTTCAACTCCATCAATTTTTTTAAATTCTAGTGGAGATTTAACAGAGTTATAAATTTTTGAATTTAAAATTGGATATAATGTCTCATTTATTAGTGAAGATTTTCCACTTCCCGAGACTCCAGTAACAGCTATCATTTTTCCAAGAGGAAATTCAACATTTATATTTTTTAGGTTATTACCTCTACATCCATGTAACTTTATCTGATTTCCATTACCAGATCTAATTTTTTTAGGTATTTCAATTTTTTTAACATCATTTAAATAATCTGCAGTAATTGTTTTTGCTTTTTTAATCTTATCTGGAGATCCCTCATAAATTATGTCACCCCCATTTATTCCTGCAAATGGACCTAAATCAATAATGTGATCAGAGCTCATTATCATTTCTTTATCGTGTTCAACTACAATAACTGAATTTCCAGAGTCTCTTAGTTTCTTTAGAGAATCAATTAATTTTAAATTATCCTTTTGGTGTAAACCAATGCTTGGCTCATCTAAAATATAAAGCACTCCTACTAGTTGAGACCCTACTTGAGTTGCTAATCTTACTCTTTGTGCTTCTCCTCCTGATAATGATCTTGATGATCTTGAAAGAGTTAAATATTCAAGTCCAACATCAATTAAAAACTGTATTCGAATTAATATCTCTTTTGTTATTTCCTCTGATATCTTAATTTCTTTTTCAGACAATTTTTTATTTAATTTTTCAAACCATTCTTTAAGTTCAGAGAGGTCCATTTCACTTAAATCAAATATATTTTTATTATTTATTTTAAATGACCTCGACTCAACTTTTAGTCTACTTCCAAAACAAGATTTACAATTTTTTACATCAACAAATTGAAGTGCCCATCTTCTTAAGCTCTTTGATTCATTATTATTGATCTGATCACGAATAAATGATTCGATTCCCATATAATCAATCTCATACTGTCTTTTTACACCTAAATCTTTTGAATTAACTACAAAACTCTCTTTACCACCATTTAATATAAAATTTAGACCTTCTTCTGGTATTTTTTTTATTGGATCACTCAGTGAAAAATTATAGTATTTAGATATTAATTCAATCTGTTTATATATCCATGAATTATCTTTTTTACCTATAGGTAAAATACCACCATTATTAATTGAAATTGAGGTGTCAGGAATTAATTTTTTCATATTTATCTCATATTCAGTTCCTAAACCATTGCAACTTTCACACATTCCTTTAGGAGAATTAAAAGAAAAAGTATTGGGTTCAGGCTTGGGATAAGAAATTCCTGATTCTGGACACATTAAGTTCCTGCTAAAATATTCTGGTTTACCCGAATCTGAATCTAAAATAAAAATAGTATCATTCCCATATTTCATTGCTATTTTGATTGATTCCGAGAGAACTCTTTTTGACTCAAAATCATCTTTTACTGATAGATTATCAACTACCAGACTTATGTCATGGGTTTTATATCTGTCAAGCTTCATTCCTCTTTTGATATCAACAATATCACCATCGACTATAACTTTAGAGAAACCCTGTTTTGTAAAATTCTCAAATAAATCTCTATAATGACCTTTTCTAGACCTAATAATAGGTGCAAGAATAATTATCCTCTGATTTAGAAACTTTTCGCATATTAACTTAATTATTTCTTCATCAGTGTTTTTAACCATTTTTAAATTTGATTTATGGCTGTATGCAACACCGATTCTTGCGTATAAGAGTCTTATAAAGTCGTAGATATCAGTAACAGTACCAACTGTAGATCTAGGATTTTTACTTGTAGTTTTTTGTTCGATTGCTATTACTGGGGATAATCCTTCAATTTTTTCAACATCTGGTCTTTCGTAGTTTCCAACAAATTGTCTAATGTATGCTGAGAATGTCTCCATATATCTTCTTTGACCTTCAGCATGAATTGTATCAAATGCAAGCGAAGATTTACCACTACCAGATAAACCTGTGATAACAACTAGTTTTTCTCTAGGAATCTCTAAATCAAGATTTCTAAGATTATGAACTTTTGCTCCCTCAATTTGAATTGTGTTATTCAATTAATTTATTTTAAAATTTCACCATAATCATCTCCTCTAAAATCAGCACCAGTAGAAACATTTCCTTTATCATCTACATATATAGCATCTACTGCACCAATTGATGACCTTGGAGACATTCCACCTGTTTCCATTTGAATAGGTAGTGAAATAACAAAATAGTTTTTAGATTTTAATATGGAGTCTTTTACTTTATCTAAACTCCCTTCTTCAAAAATTACTACGTCAGGTAACCACTGATGATGGAATCTTGGAGCGTTTACTGCATCCTGAATATCCATATCAAATTCGTATACATTTAGTATTGTTTGAAGCACAGATGTTATAATTGTAGATCCACCTGGAGTTCCAACTATTAATGAGGGTTTATTGTCTTTTAAAACAATTGTTGGAGTCATTGAACTTAGCATTCTTTTTCCTGCTTTAATAGAGTTTGCCTCACTTCCAATTAGTCCATAAAAATTAGGATATCCAGGTTTTGAACTAAAATCATCCATTTCATTATTTAAGAAAAAACCTCCTTCTTCAACAAATACTTTAGAGCCATAACTATTATTTAAAGTAGTAGTTACAGATACAGAATTTCCATATTTATCTATTATTGAATAGTGTGTAGTTTCATCACTTTCATTGATTATTATATTTCCATGTTTTACTTCAGAAGAGGGAGTAGCTTTATCCCAAGAAAAGTTTTTCATTCTATCGTTCACATATTTTTTATCAATAAGCTCATAAACAGGAAGGTTCATAAAATCAGGGTCACCCATAAAATGACTTCTGTCTGCATATGCCCTTCTTTCTAATTCCACCATTAATTGAATAGCCTCAACAGAATTATGTCCAAAACTTTTAATGTCATAATCTTCAATTGATTTAAGCATTTGACCAATTAGTATACCACCACTTGAAGGCAGAGACATTGATATGATCTCAAGATCTTTATATTTAAATTTAACAGGGTCTCTCCAAACTGATTTATAATTTTTTAAATCATCGATAGTCATTATACCACCGGATTTTTTAACATCACTAACTATCATTTCAGCTATTTCTCCTTCGTAAAAAGCTTTTGGACCAAATTCTGAAATCTTTTTAAGTGTTTCAGCAAACTTTATGTTTATGATAGTATCTCCTTCGAAGTATCTTTTAGAGTAAAGAGATTTATCACCGTTAATCTTTATAAAATCTTCTAGCTTTCCTGTTAATGAGTTTGATTGTTTCTCTGTAACAACATATCCATTTTCAGAAAGATCAATAGCAGGTTTAAAAAGTTCTTCAATTGGTAAAGATCCAAATTTAGAATGTATTTCAAAAATTGCAGAAATTGAACCTGGAACCCCTACAGCAGCTCCACCAAGCGTACTCATATCAGGTATAACATTGCCATTTTTATCAAGATACATATCTTTAAATGCATTTCCTGGAGCCATCTCCCTAAAATCTAAGGTTCCGCTTGTACCATCTTGATCTTTGTATACAAAAAACCCACCACCTCCAATATTTCCGGCAGTAGGATGAACAACAGCAAGTGCGAGATGTGTTGCAATCATAGCGTCATATGCATTACCACCTTTTTTCATTATTTCTAACCCTATTTGAGTTGCTTCTTTTCTAGCTGAGACAACAGCTGGTTGATAAACTTCAGCACAGCTAAAAACGAAAAAAGAGAAAACAATTAGAATAATATTTTTCATAATAAAATTTCGTGTAATTTACAATTTATATATTTACATTTCATATGACTTTAATAAAAAATATATCGGGTTTTCGAGGAACTATTGGAGGTCAAAAAAATGATAATTTAACCCCTATAGATATTGTCTCATCTATAGCAGCTTTTTCAAGATTAATAAAAGAAAATAATCCAACTTCATCCAATTTAACTGTAATGACAGGAAGGGATGGTAGAAAATCAGGAGAGTTAATACAAACCCTAGTAAATTCAGTCTTTGCTTCTATGGGTATTAATGTTATTGACACAGGTCTTTCAACAACGCCAACTTTATGTTGGGGGGTTCTAAATAATGAATCTGTTGCTGGATTAATGATAACTGCAAGTCATAATCCAGAAGAATATAATGGATTAAAGTTTTTCAATTCTGATGGTGAGTTTTTATCAAAAGAGGATGTAGAAAAACTTATAGAATATTCTGAATCTAAAGATCATAATTTCATAGCAAACGAATCTTTGGGTGAGGTAACTAAATATACTAACCTTATTGATGATCATATAGAAGGAATTATTAATCTAGATATTTTACCACTTAAAAAAATAAAGGAACTAAATCTATTTGTAGTAGCAGATGCAATCAATTCGACTGGTTCAATAGCGTTACCTATACTTTTTAAGAAATTAAATATTAGATATAAGATTATAAATGCAGAAATAGAAGGTGTTTTTAACCACACTCCTGAACCACTATCAGAAAACCTAAGAGGATTAAGTGAAGAAATAACTATGACTAATGCCGATTTCGGTGTAGCTGTTGATCCAGATGTTGATCGTCTTGTTTTTTTTGATGAAAACGGAAAAATTCTAGGTGAAGAATATACTCAGGTTTTTTGTTCAGATTTTGTTCTTTCTGTTAATAATGGGGATACTGTTTCAACACTTTCTTCATCCAATGCATTAAAAGATCTTACAAAATCTTATAATTCAGACTATCATGTTACTCCAGTTGGAGAAATGAATGTAGTTAAGAAAATGAAAGAAATAAACTCGGTTGTTGGAGGAGAAGGAGGAGGTGGAATAATTTATCCAGAATTACATTATGGAAGAGATGCACTAGTTGGAATTGCCCTTTTTCTTGGATTACTTGTGAACAAAAAATGTAAAGTATCAGCACTTAAAAATGATTACCCAGAGTATTTCATGAAAAAGCTTAAAGTTTCTTTAAAGGACAATAACGTTATAGATAATATCTTTAAAGAAATCGTAAATAGATATTCAGATTTAAATCCAAACACTGATGATGGAGTTAGGATTGACTTTCCTAATGGTTGGGTTCACATGAGAAAATCAAATACTGAACCAATAGTTAGAATTTTTTCAGAATCAAATGATCAAAAACAAGCAGATAGTTTAGCTTTAAAAATTGAAAAAGAGATAAAATCCTTAAGTAATTAGGTGTTTGAACCTATTGTGAGTCCAAAAATACTGAGAAGGATCCTTATGTATTTGTTTTTCGAGTAAACTTAAAAACTGATTGGTAATACTATATTCAGTCTCCTTTTGATCAATTATTTCAATAAATTTTGTTTTATAAAATCCACGATTAGTTCTTGTTATATCAGCAAAAACAACAGCAAGATTATAATCCTTAGAAAACCTTTCTGCACCTGTAAATATTGGAACTTTTTGACCAAGAAATTTATTTATATATGACTTTCCAACTTTTCTTGGTGATTGATCAGCGGCAAAACCAAATAAGTGGTATTTGTCGATATCTAAATTCTTCATAAATTCTTTAATATGATACCTTGAAACAAGAAATGCTTTGTGCTTTCTTCTTATTTTTTTGAATAATCTTTCAAAGTACTTATTTGACATAGGTGTATATATACCATATCCATTACCTTTCGTTTTATATCCAATGGAAAGCAGCCATTCGAAGTTTGAATAATGTCCGCAAATAAGAATAATATTTTTATTCTTTTTCTGAATATTTTTTAATACCTCAATATTATCATAAGTATATCTTTCTTTCATCTGCGCTTCATTCATTCCATATGCTTTTATGCTCTCAATACTAATGTCAGCAAAATGAGCGTAGAATTTTTTTTCAATATCGTCTAACTCTTTCGATGTTTTATTAGGAAAAGCAAGACTCAAATTTCTCTTAACAGTCTTTAATCTATATTTAAATACTTTGTGAAGAAGAAATGAAATGAAATCGGAAACCTTATAAATTATTCCAAAAGGGAGTAAAGAAATGAATTTAATTAAGGGAAATGATAATAAATAGGTTAATAAATGCAACTATCAATCGTTTAATGATAATGCAAATTTAATTTTTTCTTCGAGATCGTTACCTTTTAAGTTTTTGCCTATTACTAAACCTTCATTGTTTATTAAGTATGATTGAGGGATAGCTCTAATACTATATCTCCTTGCTATTGGGTCATTCCAGAAGTTTAAATTTGAAATTTGAGTCCAGGGTAGGTTGTCATCCTCAATAGCTTGTTCCCATTGTTCTTGAGTTCTATCAAGAGATACCCCTATAATATTGAATCCAGAGTCTTTATAAGATTTGTATAATCTAACTAAGTTTGGGTTTTCAACTCTACATGGTCTACACCAAGCTGCCCAAAAGTCTAGTAATGTTACAGAATGTTTTGATACTTCTTCGCTTAAGGTAACATTAGATCCAGTTAAACTAGGTCCAGTAAAATCAGGAGCTAATTCACCAACTTCAATAGGATCAGAGTATTGAACTAGAAGATCAGCAATGTTCTTACCTACATCACTTACTTTGATTCTGTTTGAGAGACTTTCATAAACATCTATTATAGAATCTTTATTTACTTTATTTTCAACCATAAATACCTCTAGAAGAAGTCCAGACATGTATGAGTCTAGATTATCTGTAATAAAACCCCATTCATATAGAAGAACTTCTTGTTGTATTTTATTGTAATCCTTTTCTAATTCAGATGCAGTCTCTAGATCACCATTCATTATAGCATCTTGAGCTGCAAAAGAAATACTATTCATATCATCAACTAATACTTTAGTTTCTGATTTATATTTAATAAAGTCATCATTTGATTTAGTTCCAAAAACTTTAGATTTAGTTATGCTATCCTTATAAATGTCTGCATTGATTGTTCCATTTTCTAAAATTGTTAGAACATATCCATTAACACCTTCAACCTGCATGTAACTTATTTGAGGAGTTGCTGACATACCTTTAAAGTTAAACTGACCAGATTTAACTGATGTAGAGTCTTTAATATATGGTTGATTGTTTTGATCAGCTTGAAGAATGTAAATATTAGTACCATCTTCGATATCTATATTACCATTTAGAGTGTAGCTATTATCGCTACCACATGATGATAAAATCAGGAATAATACAAAGGGTAAAAATCTAAATATTTTTTTCATTACTCAGCAAATTTAGTTTTTTATATTTAATATCTTTAGTTAACTTTTTGTTAAGGTCAAATGCCAAAAAACAATATAATTAACTTATTTGCAGAAATACTTGATCCCTCATCTATTCTTTCAGGTGATGAACTCAAATCAAGATTTTATCATATTTGGAAAACAGATATTTCATTAGAATCATTATGTCTGCTATTACCAAAATCTTCTGAAGAAATATCCTCGATAGTAAAAATTTGTAATGAAAATAATCAAGAAATTATTATCCACGGTGGCCTTACAAATCTTGTTGGTTCAACAATCTCAAATAAAAGTCAAGTAGTGATTTCTTTAGAAAGAATGAATAAGATAATTGAGATTGACGAACAAGGAAAAACTATTACATGTGAGTCTGGAGCTATAATTGAGAATATTATTGATGCTGTTAAAGACAAAGATCTTCTTTTACCTCTTAATTTTGGCGCAAGAGGTTCAGCTCAAATTGGAGGAGCAATATCTACCAATGCTGGAGGTTTAAGAGTTTTTAAATATGGCATGACTAGAAATTTAGTTATGGGTATCGAGGTAGTTCTTCCTGATGGAACTATAATTTCATCTCTTAAAAAATTAATGAAAGATAATTCTGGATATGATTTAAAACAGTTATTTATTGGTTCTGAGGGAACATTAGGAATTGTAACTAAAGTAGTGCTAAGGTTATATAGATTACCAAAAACTAGGTATACTTCTCTTGCAGTTACTAATAATTATCAAAGTGTATTAGATCTTCTTAAAATTATGGAAGATAAAATTTCCTCGAGTTTAACTGGATTTGAGCTATTATGGAATGACACTTACAAAAAAATGGTTGATGATAAAACTTTGTATAACAAATATCTGCCAGATAATTTTAAATATTATGTTTTTATAGAATATATGGGTGGTGATTTTGAAAATGATTATAATCTTTTTGAGAGTGTAGTTCTTGACTCTATCAATAAAGGAGTTATAGATGATGCTGTGATTGGGAAAGATGATAAGGAGCAAGTAAATATTTGGGGAATTAGAGAAGATGTTGCCGTATTAGCAGATGAAAGAGACTTTGATCAACAATTTGATATTAGTATACCAGTGGCCCTTATAGGTAAGGTTATCGATAAGATCTCTAAAGAACTTAAAGATTGTGAAGGTGTAAAAACAATTTATCCATTTGGACATGTAGCAGATGGAAATATTCATTTTATAATTGGAAAAGACTCTGATGACGATGTTTTGAAATCAAAAATAAATGATATAATATATAACAATACAAAGCTTGTAGATGGTTCTATATCTGCTGAACATGGAATTGGACTTGATAAGAAGAAGTATTTAATTAAAAGTAGAAGTGAGGACGAAATAGATCTTATGAGGTTAATTAAAAAATCAATAGATCCGAAAAATATATTAAATCCCGGTAGAGTAATATGATATAAGATATTATCTTTATAACTCAAGTTATGGCAGGAAATTCATTCGGCAACATATTTAAACTTTCATCCTTTGGAGAATCTCATGGTAAAGCATTAGGAGGGATTATAGATGGTTGTCCTGCTGGAGTTGATATAGATTTAGACTTCATAAATAAAGAGTTAAATAGAAGAAGACCTGGACAGTCAGAGATAGTCACTCAGAGAAAAGAAGACGACTCTGTTGAGTTTTTGTCAGGAATTTTTGAAGGAAAAACTACTGGAACTCCAATTGGATTTATCATAGTCAATAAAGATCAAAAATCAAAAGATTATTCTCACATTCAAAATAGTTACAGACCATCTCATGCAGATTTTGTTTATGATAAAAAATATGGTTTTAGAGATTATAGAGGGGGAGGGCGAAGCTCTGCTAGAGAAACAGTAGTTCGGGTTGTGGCTGGATCAATTGCTAAAATGTTATTGAAAAATGTTAAGATAAATGCATTTGTTTCTTCTGTTGGAGAAATCATATATGAATATGAAGACTCAGAAATAAATTATGATAATATTGAGAACTCTATAGTAAGATGTCCAGATAATAAAAAATCTGATGAAATGATTGAGCTGATTAAAAGTGTTAAGAAAAATGGAGATACAGTAGGCGGAGTGATTTCATGTATAATAAGTGGAGTGCCTGTTGGTTTAGGAGAGCCTGTTTTTGATAAATTACATGCAGAACTTGGAAAAGCAATGTTGTCTATTAATGCAGTAAAAGGATTTGAATTTGGAAGTGGTTTTAAAGGCTCAAAGATGAGAGGGTCAGATCATAATGACTCATTTAATGCTGATGGTACAACTAAAACTAATCGATCAGGAGGTATTCAGGGAGGTATTTCTAATGGAATGGATATATACTTCAATGTAGCCTTTAAACCAGTATCAACAATAATGAGAGATCAAGATTCCATTGATAGTGAGGGAAATGAAGTAAAGGTTACTGGTAAAGGAAGACACGATCCATGTGTTGTTCCTCGAGCAGTTCCTATTGTTGAAGCTATGTCAGCTCTAGTTTTAGCTGATTACTTATTACTAAACAGAGTCTCAAAAATTTAAATATGAAACTACATTGGAAAATTATTATAGGTATGGTTTTAGGTGTTGTGTTTGGACTCTTGATGTCTCAAACATCATTTGGTTCAGATTTAATTAAAGATTGGATTAAGCCTTTTGGAACAATCTTTATAAATCTTTTAAAACTAATTGCGATGCCTTTAATTTTAGCCTCTCTTATAAAAGGTATATCTGATCTAAAAGATATTTCAAAGCTTTCTACCATAGGAACTAGAACATTAGGAGTTTATGTCTGTACAACAGTAACAGCAGTCATAATAGGTCTAGTATTGGTTAATATTGTACAACCAGGAAATACTATTACTGAAGAAACTAGGGTTGATTTAGTTCAAGAATACGAGCAAGGAGTTCTTGAAAAACAACAACAAGCTCAAAGACAGTCAGAAAGTGGCCCTCTTCAGCCTTTAGTCGATGTTGTCCCATCAAATATTTTTGATGCTACAACAAATAATAGAAACATGCTTCAGGTAATATTCTTTGCTATATTTTTTGGAATAGGAATGATCTTAATTCCTCCAAAGCAAGCAAAACCTGTTAAAGATTTTTTTGATGGATTTAATTCAGTCATTCTTAAACTAATTGATCTTATAATGATGTCTGCTCCATATGGAGTTTTTGCACTTTTAGCAACACTAGTTGTTGAATCTCCTAGCATTGATCTTTTTATTGCTTTAGGAATGTATTCATTGACTCTTATAATTGGTTTGGCTATTATGATAGTTGTATATATGATTTTAGTAAAGTTTGTTACCAATACTAACCCTATCAATTTCATGAATGGTGTTTCTGCTGCACAGCTATTAGGTTTTTCAACAAGCTCTAGTGCTGCTACACTACCAGTTACTATGGATTGTGTAGAAAAAAATCTTGGAGTAGATAAGGAAATTTCAAGCTTTGTATTGCCAATAGGGGCAACAATAAACATGGATGGTACAAGTGTATATCAAGCTGTTGCTGCAGTTTTCATAGCTCAGGCATTTGGCTTGGATCTTAGTTTAGGTGCTCAATTAGGAATAATAGTTACTGCCTCTCTAGCTTCTATAGGAGCAGCTGCTGTTCCAAGTGCTGGAATAGTAATGTTAGTTATTGTTCTTGGTCAGGCTGGAATTCCAGAAGCTGGTCTAGCACTTATAATTGCAGTTGATAGACCTCTAGATATGTGTAGAACAATTGTTAATGTAACTGGAGATGCTGCTGTTTCAATGATTGTTGCTAAATCAGTAGGTAAATTAAAGGATCCTAATGATGTCAATAAAAATTGATGAATCTTGGGGTAAGCTTCTAGCTAAAGAGTTTGATTCAGAGTATTTTAAAAATCTAATATCATTTGTAAAAGAGGATTACAGCAAAACAACTTGTTTTCCAAAAGGTTTTCAAATATTTAATGCATTTGATAGTTGTCCAGTTAATAATCTTAAGGTTGTAATTATAGGTCAAGACCCATATCATGGGGATAATCAAGCTAATGGACTTTGTTTCTCTGTTAATAAAGGAATCTCACATCCACCATCGTTAATAAATATTTTTAAGGAGATTGAAGCTGATTTAGGACATAAATTCAAACATAAAAACGGAGATCTAAGTAAATGGGCTAAACAAGGTGTAATGCTTTTAAATGCTACTTTAACAGTAAAAAAAGGTTTACCAGGAAGTCATCAAAATAAAGGTTGGGAAATATTTACTGATAAGGTTATTAAAATCATATCCAACGAAACAAATAATACTGTATTTTTATTATGGGGATCATTTGCTAAGAAGAAAATCAAATTGATAGATACAGGAAAACATAAAATATTAGAATCAGGTCACCCATCACCATTAAGTGCAAATAGAGGTTATTGGTTTGGAAATAAACATTTTAGTAAGTGTAACAAATATCTTGAGTCTTTTAAAAGAAATAAAATTGATTGGTCATTATGAAGTATGATATTAAGGGAATAGATAGTGATATTCTTATAGAGTTATATCGTAATATGCTTAAATCTAGAATGATTGAAGACAAGATGATCATTCTTTTAAGACAAGGTAAGGTCTCAAAATGGTTTAGCGGTATAGGTCAAGAAGCAATATCAGCTGGTGTAACTCAGGCTCTAGAAAATGATGAGTATATACTACCTATGCATAGAAATCTTGGGGTATTTACCTCTAGAGATATACCTCTAGATAGATTATTTGCCCAATGGCAGGGAAAGAATGAGGGATTTACAAAAGGGAGGGATAGAAGTTTTCATTTTGGAACAAATGAACATAAGATTATAGGAATGATTTCTCACTTAGGTCCACAAATGGGTGTAGCCTGTGGTGTAGCTTTGTCTAACAAACTAAAAAATAATAACCAAGTAACTGCAGTTTTTACGGGTGATGGAGGAACTAGTCAAGGAGATTTTCATGAAGCATTAAACTTAGCCTCTACATGGGATTTACCAGTAATATTTTGTATTGAAAATAATGGATATGGGTTATCAACCCCTGTAAATGAACAATATGCAATTGAAAATTTAGCTGATAGAGGTGATTCATATGGTATTGATTCACATATTATAGATGGAAACAACATAATAGATGTGTATAGTTGTGTTAGAACAGTAGTTGAAAAGATGAGAAATAACTCAAAACCTGTTTTAATTGAATTTAAAACATTTAGGATGAAAGGTCATGAAGAGGCAAGTGGTCAAGCATATATAGACGATAATATTATTAAAGAGTGGTCAGAAAAGGATCCAATTGCTCATTTTGAAGAATATTTATTGACATCAAAAATTATGTCTAAAAAAGATCTTATATCATTAAAAGAAGTAATGTCTAAAGATATTGATCAAAATTGGAGTGCTGCAAACTCGTACAAAGAAGTTGACTTTAGTATTGATAATGAATTAGGTGATGTTTATAAAGATTTTGAAGTCAAAAAAATAGTAGAAAAAGATAAACCTTTAATAAAATTAAGACTTGTAGATTCAATTAAGCAGGGAATCTATGAATCTATGGAAGAGCATGATAACCTAGTGATAATGGGTCAAGACATTGCTGAGTATGGTGGTGTATTTAAGGTCACCGATGGTTTATTTGAAAAATATGGTAAGAATAGGGTGTTAAATACGCCTCTATGTGAGTCTGTGATATTATCTTCTGCATATGGGCTAAGTGTTGGTGGATATAAATCTATTGTTGAGATGCAATTTGCTGACTTTGTGAGTTCTGGATTCACTGCAGTGGTCAATCTTATTGCTAAATCTAATTATAGATGGTCTCAAAACTCAGATATCGTAATTAGAATGCCATGTGGTGGTGGAGTAGGGGCTGGCCCATTTCATTCACAAACAAATGAAGTCTGGTTCACGAAGGTTCCAGGTTTAAAAGTAGTTTACCCTTCCCATCCATATGAGGCTAAAGGCCTTTTAAACACTTCAATAGATGATCCAAATCCTGTCATGTTTTTTGAGCATAAGAATTTATATAGAACCGTAAGTGAAGAAATTCCAGATTCAAGATATGTTTTAGAATTAGGAAAAGGAAAAATCAGAAACATAGGTTCTAAAGTTAGTATTATAACATACGGATTAGGTGTTCATTGGGCATTAGATTTACTTAATGAGTATTCAAAAAATGATTTAGAAATTATTGATTTGAATACATTAATTCCTTGGGATAAAGAACTAGTTTTCAATTCTATAAAGAAAACAGGTAAAGTATTACTTTTAGGTGAAGACACTATTTTTAATAGCTATATAGGTGAAATTTCTGCTATAATAAGTGAAGAAATATTTGAATATTTAGATGCACCTGTAATTAGGGTAGGATCACTAGATACTCCTGTACCATTTGCTAAAAATCTGGAAGAAGGATTTCAAGCTAGTTATAAGTTAAAAGATAAGTTGGATTATTTATTAAATTATTAATGGATTTAGACAAGCTAATTAAAGGGATTGAGCTACTCAACAAGGATACATTACCAAATTGGGGTAAAATGAACTCTTCCATGATGCTTAAACATTGTTCTGCCTTTATCGACGTATATCTAAATAAAACAAAGCTAAATCCATTAATATTTGTAGTTGGGTTTATCTTTGGAGTATTCCACAGGTTATATCTTAAGTATATAGTTGGATATAACGTAAAAAATTATTTAAAAAACCTTCCTACACTTAAGGTTTTTAATACTTATCGATGTGAAAACCTTAATTTTGAATTTGAGAAAAATAAATTGATAAACGATTTAAAAGAAGTTGAATCTATTAATAAGAAATACTTGGTTAACAATTTTCACGGAATAGTTCCTAACAAAGCATTTAAAAAGGTTGTTTACTTTCATACATCATATCATTTATATCAATTTGATGTATATAAAACTTAATATTTCTTTGAGTTTATTAAATTATTAAGGATAACATCTATAAAGAAAAGCTGGTGGAAAGTTTGTGAAAGTTAAACTTAATTTAACTTTATTAAAATATCTTTTTAATCTCCGGTAGTCATATGGTGTATATTGAAACTGAACGTACTGGCCATCAATTTTTAAATATTCTATTGAATTCTGGATTATAGAATTTTTAATGTCAATTGGGATAAGAGATAGAGGTAAGGCAGAGATAATATAGTCAACTTTATTTATTTTTTGATTCTTAATATAAAAGCCAATTTTTTCTGCACTATCATTGATAAGAATTACTCTTTCATCATTAATTTTTTCTTTTAGTATTTTATAGAATAATTCGTTTGTTTCAAAAACAAAAAATTTAGTATTTGGTCCAATAAGTTTTAGTATTTCTTCAGTAAAAACACCATCTCCAGCTCCAAATTCTACAACTGCATCAGCTTCTTTTAAATTAAAAGAGCCATACATTTTTCTTCCCATAGCTTTACTGCTTGAGGAGATAGCTCCAACACTTTTATCTTTTAAAAACTCATTGAAATATGACATAATTCTATGTAGAGTATATAATTAGTAATCTCTATTTTCAAAATCTTCATTTTCTTCCTTTATTATCTTTCTAATAAGAAGATATATTAAAGAAACAATAATAACTAACCATATGACAATACTAAATATCATTTCTGAGTTATCCATTATAAGGCAATTGAAACAGGAGGTGAGTTGTCATCGGATAGTTTAACAGCAGTTCCATAAGCCATTATTTCAGAGCATCCCTGCATTATCATTGAAGTAGTTATTCTCACATTAACAACAGCATCAGCATCAAGGTCTTGAGCATTTGCAATCATTCTACTAATAGCTTGTTCTCTTGCTTGAGCTTGAAGTTTTGTATACTCATCAATTTCACCACCGACAATATTTTTTAATGCTGCAAATATATCCCTTGCTGCATTTCTTGATCTAACGGTATTTCCACGAGCGATTCCTAATGTTTCAGTTATTTTTTTCCCGCCTATATTAGGGGATGTAGATATAATCATACTCAAATATACAAACTTACCTTTACATATCCTGTTTTACATAATATTAATTATAGGACATTTATATTAATTATCTTTTATAAATAGATAGTTTTTTCATATTTATTGTTTAGATAATACCGAATAAAGAAGAATTTCATTAGAACCGTCTCCATTTCCAAATCCAATTATACTAATATAATCTATCCAACCAGAATTATCAAGATTAATAGGTATTGCTCTTCTAAGGGTATTGTTATTAGGATAACTTTCTTTTCCAATCAATTGGTTTTCTGTTGCATATGCAAATTGATTCATGTCGAATAATTCCAGATTACCACCATTATTTATATAAAAAGAAAGACCCTTTTCATTTCCATAAGCGCCTGAGGTATGAGCTATATCTAGAACACCATCATTATTTACATCAATTACTGATAATTGTCCTTCTCCATGAAAGGAGTCTAAAGAACCTTCATTTGGAAGAAGGTTATCACCTGGAATAAACTTTCTGTTTCCAGTTTCAGAATCATAGGTGTTTAAAAATACCTGAAGACCTTTTCCCACATAATAAGGATCAACCCTAGTTACTGCTATAACTATATCTTTATATCCATCTAAATTGATATCATAATCTATAGCATAATTAAATTTTGTGTTACCAATACCATATTTTGCCTTAGTAACAAAACCTATATCACTATTCTCATATGATGGTTTACCATCTTTGCTTAGAGAATATGCACCAGAAAAATCTGTATACTGTTCCCACGATGCCCCTGTAGTTTCAGCATATGGAACAAAAAAATCATCAATCCCATCATTATTAAAGTCCGCTATAACTGATGACCACAAATTTCTCCCTGATGGCTTTATCTCTTCAGGAAGGAGATTAGTATTATTGGTAAAACTTCCAGAGCCATTATTTAAAAGTAAAATTTTACCTGTATATATATCTACATCACCATCACCATCTACATCTCCAATTGATAATTCATGGCCAAAAGAATGACCTTCAGGAGGAGAGATATTATCTTCTTGACCTTCAATATTTGTGCTGGCATCATAAAATCTTCCATCTCCAAGACTAAGTAATAAGGGTATTCTTTCCCATCTAGTATAAGGATCTTGACCTGGTAATCTTTGGATAACACCCATTGAAGCTGATACTATGTCATCTAGCCCGTCACCGTTAAAATCAGCCGTTAAAGTCCTATAAGCCATATGGTTATTATGTGCTGTTGAACTAGCAACTGCTTCATGATCATATGTCATTGAGCCATCACCATTATTTAAAAATATACTGTAGTTATATCTACTAGCTCTTTCTAGAGTATGAGGAAAGGTCGCCCAAGTAATAACAAGATCTTGTAATCCATCATTATTAAAATCTCCATGAGCAAAATTATGTGGATCCATACTAAAAGCTCCAGGTGGATGGTAGTCAGTGTTTGATGGATAGTACCATTCAGGATGAGTCTCTTGCATTTTTACGCTAAACCAACCAAATGCCCCTACTTCATATGAATTTGTCTCATTGTATGATCTTTCAGTTGAAATAGTTGCAGCACATGGAAATGTCAAATTAACTAATGAATATTCAATGTTATTTGCTAAACTCTCAAAATTAGCTGTAATATTTTGATCACCATTTATACTTACAGTTCTTTGTGAATTAGTGTTGCCGTCTGACCAACTGTTAAAACTATAGCACCCATATGGAGTAGCTGAAATTGTAACCTCTGTTCCTTCTTCATATTCACCACCTTCACTTGACACACTCCCTCCTTCTCCGGGAGTTACACTAAGTGTATAGCTATTTACTATTACCTGAAAGTTAGCTGTAATGGTTGTGTTTGAGTTTAAAGTAACTGTAAGTGGATTGGTGCTTGAACCGTTAGACCAACCACTAAAACTATACCCTGAACTTGGAGTTGCGGTTATACTCACCTGAGTTCCACTTGTAAAAGTACCTCCACCTGTGACTGAGCCACCCTCTCCAGCATTAGCAGTTAAAGCATATTGCTTGACTATTTGTGTGGGAGGTGTGTTGGGTGCCTGAGAATCCTCCTTAGCACAAGTAAGA
>NTKQ01000006.1 GCA_002457075.1 Cryomorphaceae bacterium MED-G11 | reverse complement strand
GTTAAAATGAAAACAATATTTGGACTATTATTATTTCTATCGCAAGAAAAAATAAGCGATAATATTATTAAGTATATAATTCTTTTTAACATTCTAATTTTAATAACTTTAAATAAAAAATTTACTAATTAATTTAATTTATGAAAAAAATATTACTTCTTTCTCTTCTTTCAGTTAGTGTCTTTTCCCAGACTTCAAATATTTTTGAACCAATAGATGTTTTTGATCTTGAGTATGTTTCTAATACTGAAATATCTCCAATTGGTAATAAAGTTTTATACCAAAGAAATTTTAATAATATAATGAATGATGAAAGCTTTTCTAATATTTGGATAATTAACTTCGATGGAACAGATAATAGACCAATAACAACGGGAAACTTTAAAGACAATTCCCCTAAATGGTCAAATAAGGGTGATAAATTTGTTTTTAAGTCAAATAGAGAAGGTAAATCTCAGATTTTTCTTTTTGATCTAAGAAATAACTCTTTACAGAAATTGACAAACTTTCAATATTCAATGGGATCCCTTAGGTGGTCACCTGATGATAACTATATTTTATTCTCATCATTTATTGATAGTAAGAGGGAAAAACTGATAACGATGCCAGAAAAACCAAAAGGTGCTAAGTGGAATGATCCACCTGTTGAAATTTCAGATTTAAATTATAAATATGATAGTTCAGGGTTTAGAAAACCTGGAGAAGTTCAATTTTTTACCATTCCAGTTAGTGGAGGAACACCTAGGCAAATTAGTAATATTAAACCCGAAAAAAGAGCTGGTCAGGCCGAGTGGCTTGGTAATGATAAAATTATTTTTTCAGCAAACTTAAATGATGACTCTGACTACAACACAAATAACTCAGAAATCTACATTCTAAGTTTGGAGTCAGGAAAGCATGAAGCACTTACCTCTCGTGATGGTCCAGATTCAAGTCCAAAAGTTTCGAATGATAATTCTATGATTGCATATCTTGGTTATGACGATGAGTACCTAGGCTATCAACAGAATTCGATATATGTAATGAAGCCAGATGGTTCAAGTAAATTTAAAATTCAATTAAACCTTGATAGAAATATTTCAAATATTTATTGGTCTTCAGATGATAAGAGGATATATTTTCAATTTGATGATAAGGGAATAACAAAAATTGGATCAACTACGTTAGAAGGAAAATTTCAAACTGAAGTAGATCAAATCGGAGGGTTATCATTTTCAAGACCCTATAGCGGTGGTTTTTTTAGTTTATCTAAAAACAATAGATACTCATTTACATATGGTACGTCATATAATCCTGCTGACCTTGCTGTTGGTTATAAAGGATCAAAAAAACGATTAACAAATTTAAACAAGGACCTGTTTGATTATAAAAAATTGGGTAATGTTGAAGAAATATGGTACGAGTCATCTTTTGATGGTAAAATGATTCATGGATGGATTGTTAAACCCCCAAATTTTGATAGTTCAAAAAAATATCCTTTAATTTTAGAAATTCATGGAGGACCTCATACAAATTATGGGTTTCACTTTTCATCGGAGGTTCAGCTTTTTGCATCTAAAGGTTATGTTGTTTTATATACAAATCCAAGAGGGAGTACTAGCTACGGAAAAGACTTTGCAAATTTAATTCATCATAATTATCCTAGTCAAGATTATGATGATTTAATATCAGGAGTTGATTTTGTTATTAAAAAAGGATATATAGATGAATCTAATCTTTTTGTAACAGGAGGTAGTGGAGGTGGAGTATTAACAGCCTGGATTGTTGGAAAAACAGATAGATTTACTGCTGCAGTTGTAGCAAAACCAGTTATTAATTGGTATAGTTTTGTTTTATACGCTGACAACATTGGATATTTTTATAAATATTGGTTTAAAGACATGCCATGGAATGATCCTGAGAGTTATTTAAAAAGGTCACCTATTAGCTATGTTGGAAATGTAAAGACTCCAACTATGGTTCTTACTGGAGAAAAAGACTATAGAACTCCAATGGCAGAAAGTGAGCAATTTTATGCTGGTTTAAAACTTAATAAGGTTGAGACAATGCTTGTGAGAATTCCAAATGCTAATCATGGGATAGCATCAAAACCAAGTAATCTAATTGCTAAGGTTAATGCAATCATATCTTGGTTTGAAAAATATAAAAAATGAAAGTTCTTCTAACTGGATCATCAAAGGGTATTGGATATAAAATTGCAAAAGATCTTATTAAAGAAGGACATCAATTGGCCCTCCATTATAACTCTAACAAGTCCTTCCTAGAAGCTTTAGTAAATGAGTATTCTTCTAATTCTTTTACAGTTAAGGCAGATCTTTCTGTAGAAAATGAAATAAAAAATCTAGTTGATAGTACTATTGAAAATTTAAGTTTTCCTGACTGTATAATAAATAATGCAGGTATTGCAGAATCTGCAGATATTGCATTAGACTTAAATAATTGGAGCAAGATGTTTGACAAAACAATTGATGTAAATCTTAAAGCTCCATCACTTATTTTTAAAGAGTTCTTAAAATATAAAAGAGAGAAAAAAATTAAATCTAGATTAAGATTTATAAATATTGCATCAAGAGCTGCATTCAGGGGAGAACAACAGGATTACATTTCTTATGCATGTTCTAAGGGGGGGGTGATTTCACTAACTAAAACTATGTCTAGGTCATTCGGAGAAACAGATAATATTGTAGCATTTAGTATTGCCCCTGGATTTGTAAGAACTGAAATGGCTCAAAGTTTTATAGACAAACATGGAGAAGATGTTGTAAAACAAGGAATCACTCTAGATAGGCTAACAGAGCCAAAAGATATATCGCCAATAGTCTCACTTATAGTTTCTGGTAAAATGGATCATTCAACTGGTTCAACAATCGATGTAAATGGCGGAAGCTTTTTAAGATAATTAGAGTATAGTTTTGATTTTAAAGAGTCCATTTGAAAAGACTTTTGTTTATATTAGCGACTAATCATAAAACAATTAAAATGAAAAAATTATTATTAGTTTCTTTAGCCTTAGTAGCTTCTTTGAATTTAGCTCAGGCTCAAGATCAAGTTTATTGGTCTGAAGTTTCCATGGTTGTTGAACCTGGAAATCAAGGACTAGTTGCTCAAGCAGTAAATGATTTTTATTCTAGCATAGATTTTCCTGAAAATTCAAGTGTCACATTGAATGCTTGGCAAGCAAAAACTGAATGGAGAGAAGGTACACACTTTCTAAACTTTGCAGGCTCTGTTGAGGGAATGTCAAAACTTAGAGATTTAAGATCAGGTGAAGCTTACGATAATTATGTAAGAAATTTAAGTAGTATTGCAAAAATTGTATCAATAAGAAATGGGAGTACTCTAATTAGAGTTCCTGGCGATACTGGTTCTTTTTCAACTCAAGAGTGGTCTTTTTCTGTTGAAGATCAAGCTGAATTTGGAGCTGCATTTGTGAAGCTTTCAAAAAAATATGACAATGATGGAATGTATTATTCATTAGGTCAATATTCATCTGGAAGCGGTCTATCATCACATTACATATATTCAACTCATAAGGATTATGCCTCTGAGATGACATCAGGACCAAGTAATGAAAAAGAACTTGCTGCATTTACAGAGTTTTTTGACACTATTAATCCTATATCAACTTTTAGAGGATCAGAAACATCAACTCAGCTTGCAAGCTGGCCACAAAATTAATATAACGTCTTAATAAAATTAAGCCCTCCAATGGAGGGTTTTTTTTATCTTGCAATTAATGAAATCTACTAATAAATATATTTTAGCTATTGATGCAGGCACAACAAGTTCAAGAGCAATATTATTTGATAAAAATGCAGAAGCTGTTGAAATAGCTCAATATGAATTTAATCAAATCTTTCCTAAGGAAGGATGGGTTGAACATGATGCTATAGAAATATTAAATACTCAATTAAAAGCAATTAGAGACGTAATAAATAATTCTAAAATTGATCCAAAAAATATAGATTCTGTTGGAATAACAAATCAAAGAGAAACTACGGTAATATGGAATAAAAAGACTGGTAAACCAGTATTCAATGCAATTGTCTGGCAAGATAGAAGAACTGCGAGTTTTTGTGATGATCTTATAAAGAATAATAAAACCGAATTGATTCAAAACAAAACGGGTCTAGTAATTGATGCATATTTTTCTGGAACCAAGATAAAATGGATTCTAGATAGTGACCCTAAAATTAGAAGTCAAGCAAACGACGGAGAACTTCTTTTTGGGACTATAGATACGTGGTTAATTTGGAATTTAACTAATGGAAAATCTCATATAACAGATCCTTCTAATGCAAGCAGAACACTTTTATATAATATTAAGAGAGATAGTTGGGATGATGAACTACTCTCTCTTTTTGATATTCCTAAAAACATTTTACCAAATGTTGTTGATTCATCATCGATTTCTGCACATATTGATGCTAAAATCTTTGGTGCAAAAATTCCAATATCTGGAATAGCAGGGGATCAACAAGCAGCATTATTTGGACAGTTATGTACTGAGGAAGGAGACATTAAAAACACTTATGGAACCGGTTGTTTCTGCATGATGAATACTGGAAAAACATTTGTTAAGTCAAACAATAAAATGCTTTCTACGATAGCTTGGCGAATAAATGGTGAAGTTACATATGCTCTTGAAGGTAGTGTTTTTGTTGCAGGAGCTCTTGTTCAATGGTTGAGAGACAAACTAGGTATTATTAAGGATGCACCTGAAGTTGAAAACCTTGCAAATACAGTAAAAGATAACGGAGGTATAACATTTGTTCCTGCTCTATCAGGGCTTGCTGCACCATATTGGGATCCATATGCTCAAGGTACAATCTTTGGAATAACTAGGGGTACTGAAAATGGTCATATAGCTAGAGCAGCTCTTGAATCAATTGCTCTTAGGACAAGAGATATAATTATTGAAATGGAGAAAGATGCTGGTATAAAGTTTTCTAGTTTAAAAGTTGATGGAGGCGCTAGTAATAATAATCTTTTAATGCAAATTCAATCAGATCTATTAAATACAAGAGTTATTAGACCAAAAACAACTGAGACTACAGCTCTTGGAATTGCTTTTCTTGCAGGATTAGCAACTGGCTTTTGGAAAGACATACCTAGCTTAAAAAGCCTTTGGATTGAGGATAGATCTTTTAAACCTAAACAAGAAAATGACTCTGAACAATTAATTGAACTTTGGAATAAAAGGATTAAAAAGGTTCTTAGAATAGATGAATAGAGCAGACTCAATTATTAAACTAAATAAAGTTCTTCAATGGGATGTTGTGATTATTGGTGGTGGTGCATCTGGTCTTGGAATTGCACTTGATGCATCAAAGAGAGGATATAAGACATTACTTCTGGAAAAATATGACTTTGGAAAAGGTACATCATCTAGAAGCACAAAGTTGATTCATGGAGGGGTTAGATATTTGCAAAATGGTGATATAACATTAGTAATAGAATCTCTAAAAGAAAGAGGAATTTTAAAAAGAAATGCACCTCATTTAGTCCAAGATTTAAGCTTTGTTATTCCGACATATGATTGGTGGGCTAGTCCCTTTTATGGAATTGGAATGAAAATTTATGATATGATGGCTGGAAAGCTTGGATTAGGTAAATCAGAAATTATCTCAAAACAAGAAACTGAAAAATTAATTCCAAATGTTAATAAGAAAGGACTTAGAGGAGGGGTTATTTATCATGATGGACAATTCGATGATTCAAGAATGGCTATAACATTAGCTCTATCAGCTGATTCAAAAAAAACAGCATTATTAAATTATTGTAATGTTGAAGGATTGATAAAAAAAGATGGAGAAATAAAGGGACTTAACTTTACAGATTCAATTAATTCCAAAAAATATCAGATTAAAAGCAAAGTGGTTATAAATGCTACCGGAGTATTTGCTGAGGAGATAATTAGAATGGATCAGCCAAAAATTGAAAAAATGATTCAACCAAGTCAAGGAGTTCATATTGTACTTGAAAGAAGATTTTTAAAAAGTAAACATGCAATCTTAATTCCTCAAACATCAGATGGTAGAGTTTTATTTGCTGTTCCTTGGAAAAATTATGTAGTAGTTGGAACTACTGACACACAAGTAAAAAAAGCAAGTGAGGAGCCGAAAGCTCTAAAGGAAGAGGTTGACTTTATTTTGAAAAATGCAGGTAAGTATATGTCAGTTAAGCCAAAAAAAGATGATATTAAAAGTGTTTTTGCTGGATTAAGGCCTTTGGCTGCAACATCAAATAAACAATCAACTAAAGAAGTCTCAAGGAGTCATAAGATAGACATCTCGCCATCTGGTTTAATAAGTGTTTTAGGTGGAAAATGGACAACTTATAGGAAAATTGCTGAGGATGCCATTAATACAGCTATTTCTATCAATAAGCTTAAGAAGAAAAAATGTAAGACTGAAAGAACCAAGCTTTTTGGTTTCAAAAGAAATATCAGTTGGTCAGACCCAATGCATGTTTATGGTTCTCTAAAGAAAAAAGTAGAATCACTTGGAGGTATTAATGATAATAAATCTTTATCAAATAAATTTTATATTTCAAATAATATTATAGAATGGTCAATAATTCATGAAATGGCTCTTACTGTTGAAGATATTTTGGCTCGTAGAACAAGATGTGTTTTTTTAGACTCAAAAGAATCAAAGAGAATTGCCCCAATTGTTGCTCAAAAAATGGCTGATGTTTTAGGAGAAGATGATAAATGGATAGATGCTGAATTAAAAAAATTTAATAAATTAATCAAAAATTATATAGTATGATAAGTCCATATATTGCGGAATTTGTAGGTACAACTATTCTTCTACTTCTAGGTTCAGGTATTGTTGCTAACGTTAGCTTAAGTAAAACCAAAGGCTCTAAAGAAACCCCTTTGATAACTATTACAACTGCATGGGGTTTCGCAGTATTTGTTGCTGCTTATGTTACTGGAGAGTTTAGTGGCGCACACTTAAATCCTGCTGTAACAATTGGATTAGTTGTTGCAGGTAAATTTTCAGTTGATCTGATGATAGGATATATAATTGCACAAGTTCTTGGAGCAATGTTAGGTAGTTGGTTAACCTATATTTTTTATATAGACCACTACAGATCAACGACTGATGAAAGTGCTGTAATGGGATCATTTTGCACATCACCTGCAATTAGGAATTATAAGAATAATTTTTTTAGTGAGTTTCTTGCAACTTTTATATTAATTTTTGGAATCTTATACATTGTTAAGCCTAATATATTTATTGAAGGAATGGATGTAAATTTCGGAATAGGTTCATTAGATGCACTTCCAGTGGGAATATTAGTATGGGTAATAGGGCTAAGTCTTGGAGGAACTACAGGATATGCAATAAATCCAGCTAGGGATCTTGGACCAAGAATTGTTTATCAATTAATTCCTAGAAAAAATAAGCTTTCAGATTGGGCATACAGTTGGATTCCAGTTTTTGGCCCATCACTTGGAGCTGTTGCTGCTGGGCTCTTATTTTTATATTTTAACTAAATGGAAAAAAATAAAAAAATTGCACTAATTACAGGAGCTACTTCAGGTATAGGAGAATCAACATCTTATGAGTTAGCTAATCAATTTTCATTGATACTATGTGGAAGAAATACTGATAAACTAAAAGAGTTAGAAGCTTCACTTTCGACAAAGACTAAAGTTAAAACTTTACAATTTGATGTAAGGAACCAACAAGATGTTTATGAAAAAATTTCTAGTTTAGGTAATGATTGGAAGAATATAGATGTTTTGATTAACAATGCAGGTAACGCTCATGGTTTAGATTTTATTCATGAAGGTAAAATTGAAGATTGGGACATGATGATTGATACTAATGTTAAGGGATTACTGTATGTGAGTAAACCTGTATTAGATATTATGACAAAAAATAATTGTGGACATATTATTAATATTGGATCGATTGCAGGGAAAGAATTATATCCTAAAGGTAATATTTACTGTGCCTCCAAATTTGCTGTTGATGCTATCTCCCAGGGTATGAGAATTGATTTAAATAAGTTTAATATTAAGGTTTCACAAATAAATCCAGGATTGGTAGAAACAAACTTTTCAATGGTTAGGTTTAAAGATGATGAAGATAAATCTAAGTCAGTTTATCATGGAGTTGATCCATTAGTCGGAGATGATGTTGCTAAAGTAATATCCTATGTAATAAATTGTCCAGAGAATGTTAATATTAGTGATATTACAGTTCTTGCAAAATCACAAGCTTCTTCAACAGTAGTTAATAGGGGTTAATCACCAGTCAATGACTTATATTTTTCTATTATTTTCTTGGGTATAGGGTGATAGCCGTTATTATATTTCAAAGTCTCATTTATATTATCATCCTTGTTAAGATTAATAAAGAAATCAGAAACTTTATTAATTTCAATACAATCATCAACATCATATAAATCATCTGTGTGAACTTGATATAATCCTTTCATTAAAACTTCTTTTGCTCTTTTTTTTATTAATATTTTTTTTTCACCAACCAGAAATTCACTCTCATGTAACTCTTCAAATTTATTTTTATCATACCCTCCTAGATTTATAAAAAATAATTTGCTTTTTGAGATATTTTTTTTTGATGAAAGAGAAACCTTATATCCATCTACATGATTTATCTCAACCCAAGAATCAATATGAAGTCTATCTACATTTCCAAACCACTTATCAAGTAAATCCATATAAGTATCTTCAATTTTATTACCACAAGTGAAAACAACATCATGAAGCTCAGTATTACATCCATCGGCTCTTCCCCCTAGATAAACTGCATAAAGTTTAATATTTTCTTTCATATCTATTTTATTAAAGAATTTTAAAATATAGTATTTTTAACACTATATGTTTAATTATCTTGTTTGAAATATATGAAAAAATTATTATCATCATTTTTATTATTTATTTTTCTTTTTTCAAGTTGTAATACAACTTCAGATATAATTGTCATTGGTCATAGAGGCGCAATGGGTCATGCACTTGAAAATACAATTGAATCAGTTAAAAAGGCTATTAATTTAAAAGTTGATGGAATTGAGATTGATGTATTTAAATCTAAATCAGGGGAGCTAATAGTGTATCATGATCCGTCTTTAGGTAGGCTATCTAATTCAACTGCATTTATTGAGCAAATTTCTTTAGATTCTATTAAAAAAGTAGAATTAATTGGAGGGTTATCTATCCCTACTTTAAATGAGGTATTAGATATAATACCAGAAAAAATTTTTTTAAATATTGAGCTAAAAGGTGAGAATACTGCCTATGAAACCAATAAAATCATCATCAAATATTTAACTGAATCTAACCTCACTCCCTCAAAATTTATTATATCAAGCTTTAGATGGGATGAGTTAAAAAAGTTTAGAAATATTAATAAAGATGTTCCAATTGCAATTCTTGTAGACTCATTATATAAAATTGATAACGCAATTAAATTAGCTAAGGAAATTAATGCTGTTGCTTTAAATCCTAATAATAAGTTTATCACAAATCAAATAGTCAAAAAAATACATTCTAATAATATTAAAGTTTATCCCTACACAATTAATACTCCTACCAATATAAAAAGAATGAAATCAATGGGAGTTGATGCAATTATAACTGATTTTCCAGAAAGAATTAATAAATAAAAAAGGCTGTATTTATGTTTTGCTTTCAGCTATTACAAAATGTTCAAGCTTGAAAACATGGTTTTCAGGAATAGTCCTGCCAACTGGAGTGAAATATTTAGAATTAAGATCAGCTAAGGTTTTATTTTCAATTACAGTAAAATTATTTTTAGATAGTAAATCTTCAATTTCTTTAGCAGAGTATAATGATATCCAGGGTTCACCTACCTTAGCTGATCCTTTTGTTATAAAATTGACTGCTTTCTCAGGGTTTGAATAACCAATACCAAAACAGGCTTTTGGATCATCTTTTATAAGTTTATTTACATATGAAATAAAAATTTTTGAATTGGAATTTTGGTTTAAAACAGCCAGTTCTTTTAAAGTTGAATTAAATGCCTCTTTTGTAATATACTGAGAAACACCTTCAAGTGTAAAAATAGTTGATTTACTTTGATCAAATCCTACATTCAAAAGTTGTTCTTTAAGAGATTGGTTATTAAAATCAATACTGATATAGGTCACATTTCCTTTATTTCTTGTCTTATCTGGAAGCCTTGAACGTTTCCTTTCCTGAACTTCAGGCTGATCAACTTCAAATATTTTTAATTTGGATGTAAGTTTCAGACGATGAGCTCTTGAATCATAACCTGCTCCTAGTATTACATATTGTTCTATATCAATAGATGCACCTTTCTCAATTAGATCATCTATGAATCTTGTTCGAGAGATTAGATGTTCATGCATTCCAGGCACAATTTTATCTCCTAACCAGACACTAAATTTATGTCCCATAAGTTTTAATATACTTGCTCCTAGAACAAAATATTTGGCATAAGGGTCATAAATAATTCGTTTATCAGGTTTAGCAAGTGATTCAATCAATCTCTGTTTTGCAACTCCTTGAGCAGTTCCATCTTTTCTAAATATTGAGTTGCTCATTGTTTATATTAATTACTATTTAAATTGCTTTTATAAAAATGATTTCTTTAAATTAATTAAAAAAAGTGAAAATTACATTTTTAGGTCATGCTACATTAGAAATCAAGATTAATGAGTTTAGTTTAGTTGTTGATCCATTTATATCCGGAAATCCCTTTGCATCTGAGGTTGATATTGAGAATCTGAAACCTGATTTTATTCTTATTACCCATGCACATCAAGATCATATTCTAGATGTTGAAAAACTAGCTAAAGAAAATGACTCTATCATTATTTCGAATTTTGAAATTGTCAATCATTTTCAAAATAAAGGGCTAAAGGGTCATCCTATGAATCATGGGGGTAAATGGAATTTTGATTTTGGAGAACTAAAGTATGTTAATGCAATTCATACTTCTACATTCCCAGATGGAGCAAATGGAGGGCAGCCTGGAGGTTTTATAATCTCAGCAAATAATAAATCAATATACATTGCAGGAGATACTGCTTTAACATTTGATATGAAAATTATTCCTCTTAAATACAACTTAGATCTTGCTGTTCTTCCGATTGGAGATAATTTTACAATGGGTTATGAGGATGCAATTTTAGCTTCTGACTTTATCAAATGTGATAAAATCCTTGGATATCATTTTGATACATTTGGTTTAATTGAAATTGATCAATCTAAAGCAGTAGAAGAGTTTAAAAAAGTAAACAAAGAATTAATAATTATTAAACCTAATGAATATATAACTATTTAATTATGAAAAAAATATATCTGATATTGTGTATACTTGGTATTGCACTCCCTTATTATAACTTATTTAATTTTTTAAAAATCAATAACTGGTCTATGGATGGATTCTTTAGCCTTTTATATGAAAACTATGCTGTTTCAATGTTATCAATGGATTTAACTGTAGCAGCTTCTTCTTTTTTAATTTTTTTAATCTATAGTTATCGAAAATCTCCAATAAAAATTATTAGATATTTATTGCCTATGTTTCTTGTTGGATTTTCACTAGCACTACCTCTTTATCTTTATGATAATCATAAATCTAATTAGATAGTTCTTTTGATTTTATCATAATACAAATTCCAGTATTTATTAAAATAAGCGATAGAGTTCCAATCAAGAAAAAATCTAATTCCTGATATTTTCTTATTACAGCTTCTCCAAATACACATAACCCTGAGCTAAAAATTAAAATTCCTAAAGTTCCTATAATAGTATACTTATTAATCATCTTTTATTACATTTAAATCTAAATTAATTAAATTCAATTTTATGGCACCTGAAGTCTGGTTTTTAATAATTATGGGGTTAGTAATTTTTAATTACTTATTCTCAAATATTTTAGATTATTTAAATCATAAAAACTGGAAAGATGAAATACCTTCAGAGTTAAAAGATTTCTACGATAAAAAGAAATATAAACAAGCAAAACAATACGCAATAAGTAAAAATAAAATAGGATTACTATCCAGTACAACAAGCTTTTTATTAGTTGTTTCACTTTTAGTGTTTAACGGATATGGATATATTGACCAACTAGTTAATTCCTTTAGTCTCAACTTATTTTTACCTTTTGAGATTAATAATAGTTTTATAGAATCAGGAATCTTTTTTCTAATACTATTTACTTTAAACTTAATAATATCAATACCTTTTTCATTTTATAACACATTTGTTATTGAAGAAAATTTTGGTTTTAATAAAACTTCAAAGTCTACATTCTTTTTTGATATAATTAAATCATCTATGCTTTCGATTTTAATTGGAGGGTTTCTTTTATTTTTAGCCTTGTATTTATTTGATAGTTTAAATGATGGTTTCTGGTTATATCTATGGATCGGACTTTCATTATTAATGGTTTTTATTAATATGTTTTATGCAGATTTAATTGTACCGATATTTAATAAACTTACCCCACTCGAAAACGGAGAGTTAAGAAAAAAAATTGAAAATTATTCTAAACAGGTTGGATATCTTTTAAAGAACATCTACGTGATTGATGGCTCAAAAAGATCAACTAAGGCTAATGCTTTCTTTAGCGGGCTTGGGCCAAGAAAAACTATAGCTTTATATGATACTTTGATAGAGAAGCATAGTGAAAATGAATTAGTTGCAGTTTTGGCTCATGAAGTTGGTCATTTTAAGAAAAAACATGTTTTCTCAGGTTTATTAATGTCAGTTATACAAATTGGTGTAATGACCTTTTTCTTCGAATTATGTTTAAAACTACCAGAAATCTCTCAGGCATTGGGAGGATCAGATGTTAGTTTTCATTTAGGTTTAATAGGATTCACTATAATCTTTTCACCTATTTCAATGATGTCTGGAATCTTAATGAATTATATAAGTAGAAAAAATGAGTTTGAAGCAGATTCCTATGCAAAAGAAACATATAATGGAGATGACTTGTCATTGGCTTTAAAAAAACTATCTGTAGATAGTCTTTCAAATATATATCCTCACCCTCTGTATGTATTTTTTCACTACTCTCACCCGCCATTAATTAAAAGATTAAGAGCTTTAAATAAATAATATGAAAAGAAGAAACTTTATTTTTGATATATTTAGTATTGGTTTAATGTCTTCAATATCAACAAGACTTAAAGCAAATAATTTAAATTTTTCTCCTATGATAAGGTCTATATCAACTTGGAAAACAACTGAAGCAAATTATAAAGCAGGATCTTTACTTGATAATGGTACAGATGCACTAAATGCAGCTGTAATTGGTGTAGCGGTTGAGGAAGAAAATCCAAAAAACACAACAGTTGGATATGGAGGTGCACCAGATAGATCTGGAAATGTAACTCTAGATGCATGTGTTATGAATCATCTGGGAGATTGTGGTTCTGTGGTTGCAGTAGAAAATATTATGAATGTTGCAAGATTAGCAAAAGATGTTATGGAAAAAACTCCTCATGTTATGCTTGCTGGTAAAGGTGCAGAAGAATTTGCAATTTCTGAAGGGTATAAAAAAATAGATTTATTAACTGAGACATCAAAAAAAGATTGGGAAAAGTGGCTTGAAAACGAGGAATATAAGCCTATAATAAATATTGAAAATCATGATACTATAGGTATGTTATGTCTCGATAAAAATAATAATATGTCAGGAGCTTGTACCACTAGTGGGTTAGCCTATAAAATGAAAGGTAGAATAGGGGATTCACCAATAATTGGATCTGGATTATTTATAGATAATAAAATTGGTGGAGCTGTTGCTACTGGTTTAGGAGAGGAAGTTGTAAAAACAGTTGGTTCATATTTAGTTGTTGAATTAATGAGACAAGGTAAGTCACCCCAGGAGGCATGTGAAACTGCTGTTAAAAGAATTGTGTCAAGTAATTCACAAGAAAATAAATTTCAGGTAGCTTACATCGCTATGAATAAAAGTGGTGAAGTAGGTTCATTTAGTATAGAGCCTGGATTCTCTTATATGGATTATTATAATGGAGAGAATAAAGAGGTAATTACAAGATCTGCTTTGTAAATTAAGAAAAAATAGATTTCATTTTATCCATTTCTTCCTCAGCTAATTTTGGGTCAACTAAGATTCTACCACTATACTCATCTGTAATTATTTTTTGTCTAGATGCAATTTCCATTTGAACTTGAGGTGGAATAGTGAAATATGATCCACCAGATGCATTTCTTTCAATAGGCACAATTGCAAGACCATTTCTTACGTTAGATCTAATTCTTTTATATGCAGATATTAAATTATCTTCAATTTTTTTCTCAAACTCTTTAGATTTTTCTAAAAGTTTTTTTTCTTCTTTTTCAGTTTCTTTAAGAATCTCACCAAGTTCAGAGTTTTTACTTTTTAAGTGTGACTTCCTGTCTTTAATTTTACCTTTTAGCTCGTCAAGAACAACTGTTTTGTTTTCAATTGTTTCTTTATATTGAGCTATTTTTTTATCAGAAAGTTTTATTTCTAATTCTTGAAATTCTTGTTCTTTAATAATGGCATTATACTCTCTATTGTTTCTTACTTTTTTTAAGTCACCTTCATACTTTTTGTGATTTACCTTAGATGTAGATATTGAGTTTTCTTCAAATTTAATACCATCTTCACTTTCTTTAATTTCGTTCTCAAAACTTTCAAGTCTTTTATTTAATCCCTCAATTTCATTTTCAAGATCTTCAACTTCCAGAGGAAGTTCACCTCTTATACTTCTAATTTGATCGATTCTTGAGTCAATTAACTGTAGATCAAACAGAGCTCTTAGTTTTTCTTCAACTGAAATTTCAACTTTTTTTGCCATTTTAATAGTAGTTTACTGGGTTAATATTTTCCTTAGATAAAAGGATGGTAAAATTAGGTAATTTTTTATTAAGAAATTCCTTAATTATCAATTTTATATGGTTTTCACTCTCATAATGTCCAATATCTACTAAAACAGCCTTATTATCTGCTTCATAAAAATTATGATATTTTAAATCTGAAGTTATAAAAGCATCCATATCAGAGTCAAGGGAATTTTTAATTGCAAAACTTCCAGATCCAACAACAATTGAAACTTTTGATATCAGTTTGTTAAGTGTCAAGGAGTGTCTAAGATATTTGAGTTCTAATTTATTTTTAAGTAAATCAAAGAAATCAGTCTCTTCCATGGGTTCAATAAGCTCACCTTTAATTCCCATACCAATTTTTAAATTAATTTTTTCATTTGTTTTTGGAATTAGTATCGATGTATTCTTTAAACCAATTTTTTTAGATAAAAAATAACTAATTCCCTCTGGATGATTATCTAAAGATGTATGAATAGCATATACAGATATATTATTTTTTACAGCTTTAATTATCGATTTTTGAACATATCCAGAATCTGTAGTAATTTTTTTTAAATCATTAAAAATTATAGGATGATAACTTACAATTAAATTGCAATCTTTGTCTAAAGCTTCATCAACTACATTTTGCGTAGTGTCTAGAGTTACCAAAATATTTTTCACTTCAGAATTGAGATCACCAACAATTAATCCAACATTATCAAAATCCTCAGCAATTGATATTGGCATCCAGTTATCTAGAATTTCTGTAATTTCACTAACTTTCATATAAGTTTAGATTCATTGCAAATATAATATTATCTTTCCTCTGGTGAAAAAAATGAATTTTTTATTATATCCTTTATCACTTATATACAATCTCTATACATCTTTTCGAAATTTTCTTTTTGATCTAGGAATAATTGATTCAATTGAGTATAAAATTCCAACTATTGGAATTGGAAACTTATCTACTGGTGGAACAGGAAAATCAATAGTTGTAGATTATATAATTGGTAAATTCAAAAATAAAAATAAAATTACAACATTAAGTAGAGGTTATAATCGAAATACTAAAGGCTTTATTCAAGCTTCTAATATGTCAACAGCATATGAAATTGGAGATGAACCATTTCAATTTTACTCAAAACATCCAGAGATCAATGTGGTTGTATGTGAAGATAGGAGGAAAGGAATGAATATAATTCTAAAAAACTTACCTGATACTGATTTATGTATTTGGGATGATGTCTTTCAACATAGATTTGTAAAGCCAGGGCTGATGATTTTAACAACAACCTTTCAATATCCATTTTACAAAGATGAAATTCTACCAGTTGGAAATCTTAGAGAGAATATTAGCTCTGCTAAAAGAGCTGATTTGATTGTTGTTACTAAATGTCCTGATAATTTATCCCAAAAAGATAAAATATCATTTCTTGAATCACTTAACCCAAATGATAACCAAAAGGTTTTTTTTAGTTCTTTGACATATATGCAAAAAATTAAATCTGATTCTGAAGAAGTTGACATCGATGTATTAGAGGATGTTGACTTTATTCTAGTTACTGGAATTGCAGATTCTTCATATTTAGTGAATTTCTTAAAAAATAAAGCCTTAAAATTTAAACATCTAAAATATTCAGATCATTATAATTTTAATAAGTCATCTATTGATAAAATTACAGGGCTCTCTTTAAATAAAATAATCTTAACTACTGAAAAAGATTTTGGTAGACTCAGACCTAAAATCAACAACAGAGATATATATTATATTGAAGTAGGACTAAAGTTTCCTAAGGAAATAAATGAATATAATTTTGATAAAAATATAGAGGATTATATATTTAACGATTAATGAATATGCTTGTGAGCCTTATAAGAAGATCTAACTAAGGGCCCACTCTCTACATGTCTAAATCCCATTTCTTTGCCAATTATCTCATACTCTTTAAATTGTTCAGGAGTTATGAAATCTTTTACTGTTAGATGTTTTTTTGTAGGTTGAAGATATTGACCTAAAGTTATTATATCAACTCCAACATTACGTAAATCTTCCATTGTTTCTAAAACTTCTTCTTTTGTTTCACCTAGACCCAGCATTAGTCCTGATTTAGTTCTATTAATGCCATTATCCTTTAAATATTTTAAAACTTCTAAACTTCTGTCATACTTGGCTTGAATTCTAACTTCTCTGGTGAGCCTCCTAACAGTTTCAAGATTGTGAGAGACTACTTCTGGAGCTACCTCTATAATTCTGTCAATATTTTCTGAATTACCTCTAAAATCAGGTATTAAAGTTTCTATTGTAGTTTTAGGATTTAAATCTCTAACAGCATTAACAGTTTCAGACCAAATTATTGATCCCCCATCTTTTAAATCATCTCTATCTACAGAAGTTAAAACAGCATGTTTAACTCCCATAATATTTATAGACCTAGCTACTTTGAATGGCTCTAATTCGTCTGCAGGTAAAGGGCTTCCAGTTTGAACATTACAAAAACCACATGACCTTGTACATATGTTACCTAAGATCATAAATGTAGCAGTTCCTTCAGTCCAGCATTCACCCATATTAGGACAGTTACCAGAAACACAAATTGTATGAAGATTATTCTTCTCAACAGTAGACCTTAGTTGTGTGTATTTTTTACCAATAGGAAGTTTGACACGAATCCAATCAGGTTTCTTAGTTCTAATTTTTGTATTAGATTCTTTCTTTGGAAGATTAAGTTTTACCCAACCCTGATTTACTGTTCTAGTCTCTGACATATTTTACAAAGATACAAACTAAATAAACCTGGTCAAAATATAGCCAAGTGCAAAAAAGCTAAGAAAGAAAATACCTGTAACACTTAAAATTCTTAAATTTTTAGAGGGCTTATGAGATTTAGGCATATTATCACTCATTATCAATTTATAATTTAAAATTGCATAAAAAGGAGCAGTTATAAAAGATAACACAGTAGCTAACTCAACTAATGCTCCCATTTCAGAAAGCAAAAAATAAAATATTAACATTGTGCCTATAGCTAACGCTGATATCCAATGAAAATAATAATTTTTATCATTATTTTTTGTTAATAATTGTGTTGCTCTGGACATTGTTCTTGGAGATGCGTCTAGGCATGTAATAGTTGTACTTAACATAGTCGTAAATGCGCAAATTGAAATTATCAAATAAAAACTGTCACCTAAATTAGATGTATATAAATCAATTAGTTGACCTGCAAAGATACTTCCACTATTTGAAAAACTTATTCCAGAATTATACATCACCAATGCACCTAAGCTAACAAAACAAATACCTAATATAACAGTAGCTAAATATCCTACATTAAAATCAAATAGACTTTCTTTTGCAGTTATTTTCTGACTTTTTTTCTTCTCAAGCGTCCATATAGAATGCCAAATTGAAATATCAAGTGGTGCAGGCATCCACCCCATAAAAGCTACTAAAAAAACTAAACCACTACCTGATGGAAATATTTGTTTAAAGCTATAAACTTCATCTGTGTTTATTGACGCAACCCCAGTTGAGAAGATAGTGCTTATTGCCAGTATTAAGATTATAACTTTTATAATTTTATCTAAAATCTGATACTTACCAAGGAGTAGTATAATATAGCACATGATAGTAATTATTAGACTCCATAGGACCATATTGTCAGTAATGCCAAAAAGACTGGAAGCAAGTCCAGCTGTTACAATAGTTACAGCTGTTTGAATAGTAAACATTGTTGCTAGATTTAATATAAAATATGTAATTAAAAACACTTTACCGATTTTATAATAACCGTCAAGCAAACTTTCGCCAGTTGCAATTGCATATCTAGGTCCATATTGAAAAAATGGATATTTAAAAATATTGACCAGTATCAAAGCCCAAATTAAGCCCCATCCAAATTCAGCTCCGGCTCTAGTTGATTGAACTAAGTGTGAAACACCAATAGCAGCTCCTGCAAAAAGTAAACCTGGTCCAAGCTTAGAAATTATTTTAATCATTGAGTATCATTAGCGCATTCTGAATTCGTTGGAATTTTTCCACATATACCACAAGGTTCGTCAGAGTTATTTAAAAAAGGACTCTGACTAGCGCAAGTGCCAGAAAACTCTCCATTTTTTTTAAAAATTAATTTAATTGCTATCCCTGAAAATGCAATAGCAATCAATAATACTGAGATTAGAAATAACTCCATTGGACAAAGCTATAAAAAAATCGTAATTTTAATCGTGCTTAACTTAATTAAGAATTATAATATTAAGTTCCCTTTAAGATGGTTACTTTTTTTAATTACACTAGCTTCTTGCGACTCTAATTTTTTAAAAGTATCACAGTCTGAAATTGAATCTGCATCTTCTTGGACAATTAATGATCAGCCACCATCATTTCCTGAATGTGAAAATTTAGACATTGATAATCAGCTAATTTGTTTCAGAAATAAAATAGAAATGGAAATGAATAGCTTTCTCGAGGATAAAGTTTTTCCACTAGATACAACTGAATACGTATTGATTCTAAGAATAGACACCATCGGCAATTTTAGTCTTACTAATCTTTTACCTAAAGATAAATTAGATAAAAAATTAGTTTTAATAATTCAAGAGGCAGTGGAAAAGTTACCTAATGCATTACCTGCAATTAAAACAAATGTTGGGGAATTTGTTGAAGTAAAATTTAATCTACCCTTTAAACTTAATCATGAATAATATACCAGATAATTCGATAATAATGGGAATTGACCCTGGAACAAACATAATGGGATTTGGAATAATTAAAATTCATGGAAATAACATGGAGTTAATAGATTTGATTGAATACAAGCTGCCAAATAAAGATGACCATAGTGCTAAGTTGTCAAAAATATTTAAAAAAACATCTGAATTAATTAAATACCATAATCCAGATTTAATTGCAATTGAAGCCCCTTTTTTTGGCAAAAATGTTCAATCTATGCTAAAATTAGGAAGAGCTCAGGGAGTTTCAATGGCTGCAGCACTTAACTTTGATATTCCCATTACTGAATATTCTCCAAAAAAAATAAAAATGGCAATTACTGGAAATGGGAACTCTAGTAAAGAACAAGTTGCAAAAATGTTAAAGAGTATGCTTAAAATAAAAGAGCTACCCAAGAATCTTGACTCTACAGATGGATTGGCAGCTGCAGTATGTCATTTCTTCAATTTTGATAATAAAAATCCTAAAAAACAATATTCAAATTGGTCAAGCTTTATTAATAAAAACCCTGATAAAATTATCTAACTTCCAAAATGTTTATAAAAACTTTGGATTGTATCAATGCCAATAAAAAAGTTCCTTACTCCATAGTTTTCATCAGGAGAATGAATAGCATCACTATCTAGTCCAAATCCCATTAAAACTGTTTTTATTCCAAGAATACTTTCAAACATTGGAACTATTGGAATACTTCCGCCATCTTTCTGTGGAATAGGATCGATTCCAAAACTATCCTTATATGCTTTAATTGCTGATTCATAACCTTTAAAACCCTCAGGAGTTACGTATGGATTTCCACCATGATGTGTTGATACTTGAACTGATACAGAATCAGGTAATATACTTTTTATATGATTAGTAAATAACTCACTTACTTTTTCCCAATTTTGATTTGGCACCAATCTCATAGAAATTTTAGCACTAGCTTCACTAGGTATAACTGTTTTAGACCCTTCTCCTGTATAACCTCCCCATATACCATTTACATCAAGTGTAGGACGAATTGATTTTCTTTCAAGTGTTGAATATCCTTCTTCTCCTTTCGTTTTTCTTAGTCCTAACGAATCTTTGAATTTTTCATCATCAAATTTTGACATTTCCTCTATTGATTCTCTTTTTGATTTATCAATTTCTATAACATCATTGTAAAACCCGGGTATAGTTATTCTTCCCTTATCATCTATAAGTGAACTAATCATATCTGACAAAATATTTATGGGATTAGCTAAAGCTCCTCCGTATATTCCTGAATGAAGATCTCTATTTGGTCCCGTAACTTTAACCTCCATATAAGATAAACCTCTTAGACCTACTGTCAAAGTTGGCTTTTCAAGATTGCTTAAACCAGTATCTGATATTAGAATAACATCAGCATCAAGCTTAGACTTATTTTCTAAAAGAAATTTTTCTAGATTATCACTACCAACTTCTTCCTCTCCCTCTATCATAAACTTTACATTACAGTTTAGTTTATCTTTTTTTATAAGCTGTTCAAAAGCTTTTACATGCATGAAAACTTGACCCTTATCATCACAAGCACCTCTCGCAAAAATTGCACCTTCTGGATGAATATCAGTTTTCTTAATTATTGGTTCAAACGGTGGATTAGTCCAGAGCTCCAAAGGGTCTGGTGGCTGAACATCATAGTGACCATAGACTAAAATAGTAGGAAATAAATCATCTACATGTTTTTCTCCATAGACAATTGGATGCCCATCTGTTTCATACACGTTTGATGAATCACATCCTGATTTTAAAAGTTCATTCGAAAGCCATTTAGCTGTTTTATTCATTGTTTCCTTATACCTAGAATCAGCACTAATAGATGGTAGTTTTAAAAACTCAAATAGCTCATTTAAATATTTCTCTTTCTCCTTTTCAGATAATGTACTCATAGTTGATTTATTTTTAAAAACTTATTTATATTTGTTCACCTTTTGCGGGTGTGGTGAAATTGGTAGACACGCTAGACTTAGGATCTAGTGCCTAACAGCTTGGGGGTTCGAGTCCCTTCACCCGCACTTTATTTAATCTTCAAAGTTATTTAGTCCTCTATATCCAGATCCTTTTACAAATCTCCCAGAAAAATTTCCAGTATGTTCTCCTTTTGATAATACTTGAGTTCCGTTTACAAATACATCTTCAACTCCAACTGCAAATTGAAGAGGCTTTTCAAAAGTAGCTTTGTCTTCTATTATTTTTGGGTCAAAAACTACAACATCCGCAAAAAAACCTGTTTTCAAATATCCTCTTTTTTTAATTCCTAAATTTTCAGCAGGAAACCCAGATAATCTTCTAATTGCCTCTTCCATTGTAATCAATTTCTCTTCTCTTACATATTTACCTAATACTCTTGCAAAACTTCCAAATGCTCTTGGATGAGTAATAAAATCTTTAGATATATCTGAATAGGATCCAGCATCTGAGTCAAATGAAACCCACGGAAGCATTATCTTTTTTCTAACATTATCTTCTGACATACTAAAATATATACACTGAATTCTACTACCATCTTCGATTATAAGATTTACGATAGCTTCTTCAGGAGATTCTCCTCTAATCTTTGCTGCTTCAGCGATTGTCAAACCTCTATATTTACTTGACATAGATTGTTTGTTAAAGCCAACCATTAATATATCTTCTGGAGGCTGTTCTGAAAGTTCTTTTCTTATATCTTGAAAAAGTCTCTCTCTTATATCAGATCTTTTCATACGGTTTATCCACGCTTGTGTTCCACCTTCTTGAACCCATGTTGGTATTACTCCTGTTAATCCTGTTGAGGAAGCAGGATAAGTATACATGTCAGCAGTAATTTTTAAACCTTGTTCTCTGGCGCTTTCTACTTTATCAATTACTGAATCTAATAGATGCCAATTAGGTTTTCTTGAAGTTTTTAGATGATAAATTTGAGAAGGTATATTTGCTCTTTCTGCAATTTCTAGTAATTCATCAACTGCTTCTAAAACCCTAAAATCTTCATTTCTCATATGAGATATATAGCTTCCTCCATATGATGATGCTATTTTTGATAACTCAACTAACTCATCTGTGTCAGCATAATCACCAGGGGCATATATTAACGAAGATCCGATACCCATAGCTCCTTCCTCCATGGCTATTCTAACAATATTTTTCATAGAGTTCATTTCTTCAGATGTTGCCTTTCTGTTTGCAAAACCAACCTCTTGAATCCTTACAGTAGCAGATCCTAAATATGATGCAATATTAGTTGAAACACCACTTGATTCTAATTTTTCCATTGCTTCTCCAAAAGAAACATAATTATTATTCCTTATTGAGCCTCTAGGTCCAGGAGAAGTACCTTCACCAAAAACCTCTAATGTAACACCTTGTTTCAAATCACTTAATGATCTACCATCTTGCATCAATGTGTTATAACCCCAACTAAGCATATTGATAAACCCAGGAGAAACTACTTTACCAGAAGCATTAATTGTTTGATTGGCTAAAAAATTATTTTTTTTCCCAACATAAAAAATCGTGTCATTTTTTATGGCAACATTACCAATATATCCTTTATCTCCACTGCCATCATGAATTGTTCCACCAGAAATTAAGACATCAACATTAATTGGTTCATTATTGCATGATAAAGCTAATAATACGAGTACTAAAAATATTTTTTTCATTTTATAATGATTGCTTCTAATTTATCAAAAATTTCAGTATTATCATAAATGCCGTTGAAAAGTGACGAATAAGGACCTAAACTAAATATTGGAACCATTGTAGCTGTATGATCTTCTGACACATATTTAATTATAACTTTAGAATCTTCTAGATTACCATCAACAATTGAAAGACCTCCTGTCTCATGATCTGCTGTAATAACTACTGTAGTATTTTTATCTTTTTCAGCAAAGTTAAAAACCTTTCCAACTGTTCTGTCAAACTCTAACATTTCGCTAATCACATGTTCTGAATCATTATCATGGCCACCCCAATCAATTTGTGAACCTTCAACTAATAGAAAGAAAGGTTTATTGAAGCTCGTAAGCTTTTTAATAGTTGCCTGAACCATATCTTCTAGAGATGGTTTTCTTCCTTCATGTTTTCCAATAGGATCATCATAATTAGTTAAAAATCCAATTTTATTTGAATTGATTTCAATAAAATTTTCTAAACTATTTGCAAATGAATAATCATCCATTTCGTTCATTAAGTTTCTTTTATCACGCCTATCATTAAAATATTTCTCACCACCCCCTACAAAAAAATTAATATTACTCTTAGATAATTGACTTGCTATTTCATTATAATCATATCTACTTTTTACTTTTGAATAATATGATGCTGGCGTAGCATGAACAATAGTAGAAGTAGCAATAATAGCAGTCATATAGCCTTTATCTCTGGAGATTTCAAGAATAGACTTTACAGGAATAAAATTCTCATCCATACCAACTACTCTGTTGTAAGTTTTAACACCTGATGACATTGCAGTTCCAGATGCAGCAGAATCAGTGACTAGATTATCAAATGAATGAGTTTTGATTAAACCAACATGCTGAGATCTTTCTAGTGAAGTATAATTATTATTAGAATACATGCCAGATGAAATTTGAGATAATCCCATACCATCTCCTATCATCATAATAATATTTGGAGCCTTGGAATCTTGACTGAAACTAAATAAGGGTGAGAGAAAAACTATTATTAATATTAACTTTCTTAGCATAATTGCAAATTTATATTTATAAATTATAATTACTGTAAATTTTTTGTTAAGGATTGAATTATTATTGAATTTTTTTCTACTTCTTTTAATATATAATTTATGTTAGCTAGTCCAGACTCATTTCTCTTTTTCTCAGAATTATTTAACGATGAAAAGATTTCATAAAATTCTTCAGAATCCTTGACTGAATATACTCCTCCTAATTCTATTAGTTCTTCAGCTTCAGTATATCCTTGGTAATTAAGGCCAATTATTACAGGACAAGAAAAAACTGCCGGCTCAAGAATATTATGAAGCCCTTTATTTGACATTCCGCCACCTACATATGAAATACTCCCATAGGCATATAAATATTTTAAGATACCTATTGAATCGATAATTAAAATTTTTCTTTTAAAATCATCTTCAGATTTTAAACATGAAAATTTAATAGCTTCTTCACCATATAGATTATCCAATTTATTAATAAAATCAGATGAAATATCATGTGGAGCAATTATGGACTTTATACTTTTATTTTTTATGGTTTTATCGATCAATTTAATATCTTTTTCCCATACACTTCCTGCTATAAAGCATTTTTGATTATCAATAAACTTTTCTATTTTATTTATTTTTTTATTCTCTTTAAGTGTTCTGATTACTGATGTAAACCTAGAATCTCCTGATATATTTATATCATTAAATAAGTATTTTTTAAGTATCCTTTTTGAATTAATATCTTGGACATAAAATAAATCAATTTTCTTTAATTTATTTAGAAACCATTTTCCATAGAATTTGAAATAAAATTGAGATTCATCAAACTTTGATGATACTGAATAAATTATTGAATTATTTTTTTTTAAATATGTTAAATAATTTGACCAAATATCATTTTTTATAAAAACAGCAACTTTTGGATTAACAATTTTTATAAACTTTTTAGCATTTAATTCAGTGTCAAGAGGTAAGTATACCATTGAGTCAGCAACTTTATAATCTCTAGAATTTTCTAATCCAGATGGAGAGAAAAAAGTTACTACAATCTTAAGATCATAAATTTCTGACTTGAGGGATTCAATCATTGGTTTTGCCATTTCAAATTCTCCGAGGGAGGAAACATGAAACCAAATATTTTTATTTGAAGAATTAATTTCTTCTTTTAAGATTTTAAATGAGTTCTTTCTGCCTTTAAAAAATAAATTTGTTTTAGGAGATAAAATCCTTAAAGGTTGAGATAGCAAATAAGCTAGCCTTATAAATATTTCATAAAAAATTTTCACTATATCCTTTTTCCAAAAATACTTTTTTAATTTTGTTTTTGATGAAAAAAATCAACATGGTTGATCTAAATGGTCAATACAGAAAAATTAGATGGCAAGTTAATAGAGAGATAAAAAAAGTAATTAACTCTTCTTCATTTATTAATGGTCCTATTGTAAAGGAGTTCCAAAATAATCTGCAGAAATATGTAGATGTAAAACATGTTATTCCATGTGCTAATGGAACCGATGCATTACAAATTGCTTTAATGGCTCTTGAATTAAAAAGTGGTGATGAAATAATTACAACAAATTTTTCTTTTGCTTCTACTATCGAGGTGATTCTCTTATTGGGTTTAAAACCAGTTGTTGTTGATATCGATCCTAGAACTTTTAATATCGATCCTAGCTTGATCCAAGATAAAATTACAGACAAAACAAAAGCTATTATTCCTGTCCATTTATATGGCCAATCATGTAGAATGGAAGAGATATTAGAAATAGCTAATAAAAATAATCTTCAAATAATCGAAGATAATGCTCAAGCTTTAGGTTCTAAATATAAATTTTCAAATTCTCAGAGGCAAATGTCTGGATCTATTGGAGACATTGCTACAACATCCTTTTTCCCTTCTAAAAATCTTGGATGTTATGGAGATGGAGGTGCAATATTTACAAATTCAGATAATCTAGCTTATAAGATGAGGGGAATAGTAAATCATGGAATGTATGAAAGATATTACCATGATGAAATTGGAGTAAATTCTCGTCTAGATTCTATTCAGGCAGCAATTTTAAATGTCAAACTAAAATATTTAGATAAATATAACAAAAGAAGACAGGAAGCTGCAAATCATTATAATGCTGCTTTTGAGAATATTGATCAAATTGAGGTTCCATTTATTGAATCAGATATTGATTCACACGTATATCATCAATACACTCTAAAAATTATGAATGGTAAACGTGATGAATTAGCAGATCACTTATTAAAAAACAATATTCCCTTTGGGATATATTATCCTTTGGGGTTTCATGAGCAAAAAGCATATAAACAAGAGTTTGTTTCAGATAATGACTTTCCAGTAACTAACAAAGTTAAAAACCAGGTCATTTCATTACCAATGCATACTGAGCTTTCAAAAAAACAAATAAAATTTATTTCCAATACAATTATCAGTTTTTTTGAATAATTATTCAATTCGTTTACTTTAGTAAAAAAGAACCATGAAAAACCTATTAATTTTTTTATTAATGTCATCAACATTACTCTCGCAAGAAAAGTATATTCATGCTGGTAAAATTTATGATTCAAATTCAGGAAAATACCATTTAAATAAAACTATTATTGTTTCGGAAAATATAATAAGTTCAATTGAAGATGGATTTATTGAACCTGATAATGAGAATATAATAGTGTATGATCTTAAATCTAAAGTTCTCTTACCCGGATTAATAGATTTTCATGTTCATATGGAAAGTGAGTCAGGTGGGAAAGATAAATATATAAATAGGTTTCAAGATAATAAAGCAGATGTAGCCTTTAGATCCACAGTAGTTGCGAGAAAAACTCTGTTAGCAGGATTTACTACTGTAAGAGATGTTGGAGGTTCTGGAGTTAATATTTCTCTTAGAAATGCTATTAATAGTGGTGTTGTTGTTGGACCTAGGATATTTACGTCTGGAAAAACAATTGCTACAACAGGTGGTCATGGAGATCCCACCAATGGTTACAGAGAAGGTTTAGTTGAAGATCCAGGTCCAGAAGATGGAGTTGTTAATTCAATAGCTGATGCTAGAAAAGCAGTTAGATATAGATATAAAAATGGAGCTGATTTAATAAAAATTACTGCAACTGGCGGAGTAATGAGTATGGCAAAAAATGGTCAAAACCCTCAATTTACAGAAGAAGTTATGAGGGCAATAGTTAATACAGCAAATGATTATGGAATGCATGTTGCAGCTCATGCTCACGGAGATGAGGGCATGTATAGGGCTGTTAGATCAGGAGTAAAAACTATAGAACATGGTTCTATTATGAAAGAGAGAACAATGAAACTTATGAGGGAAAAAAATACTTTTTTAGTCCCTACAATTAGTGCAGGTGAACACGTTGCAAAAATGGCTAGTATTCCAGGATATTATCCTGCAATTATAATTCCTAAGGCTTTAGAGGTTGGAGTTCAAAATAAAGCCTCAACAAAGAAAGCATATCAAATGGGTGTTCCCATTGCGTTTGGAACAGATGCTGGAGTTTTTCCTCATGGAGACAATGCTGGTGAATTTGTATACTGGGATGAAATTGGAATTCCTCCGGAATATTCTATTAAATCAGCTACAATTACAAATGCTAAATTACTTAATATGAATAATTTATTAGGTCAAATTAAGAAAGGGTTTTATGCAGATATTATAGCAACTAATGACAGTCCAACGGAGGATATTTCTACTTTAAAAAATATAATTTTTGTGATGAAGGACGGAGAGGTTTATAAAAAATAAATCTAAATTTTATTCACAACAATATCTCCATCAATTTTTTTAATTAATCCTTGAAGAATATTTCCTGGTCCGACCTCAATGAATTCTTTGACACCATCTTCAATCATCTTGTTTATACTTTGAGACCAAAGAACAGCTCCTGTTAATTGATTAAGAAGATTAGCTTGAATAATTAATGGATCTGTAACTGCAGAAGCTGAAAAATTTTGGTAAATAGGACAGTCAGGTTTTTTAAAATCAATATCGTCTATGCCTTTTTTTAATTCATTAGAGGCAGATTTCATTAAATCTGAATGAAAAGCTCCACTTACAGGAAGTATTAATGCTCTTCTTGCACCTTTTTCTTTAAGTGATTCACATGCTTTTTCTACAGCGTTAAATTCCCCTGAAATAACTAATTGACCAGGACAGTTATAATTAGCTGGTTTAACAATACCATCAACTTCATTACATACAGACTCGACAATGTCATCTGATAGGCCAAGTATTGCTGCCATGGTTCCTTCAGTTTCATGACATGCTTGTTGCATTGCATTTGCTCTAATAGAAACCAATCTTAAACCATCTTCAAAGCTTATTGATTTAGATGCAACAAGAGCAGAAAATTCACCAAGGGAATGACCTGCGCATACATCAGGTTTAAATGTATTGGAAGTTAATGCTGAAATAACAGAATGAATAAAAATTGCTGGTTGAGTAACTTTTGTTTGTAATAATTCTTCACTAGAGCCTTCAAACATTAATTCAGTAATATTGAAGTTCATAACTTCATTTGCTTTTTTAAAAAGATCTCTAGATTCTATTGACTCATTAAATATTTCTTGACCCATACCTGGTTTTTGGGATCCTTGTCCAGGAAAAACATATGCCTTCATACTATTTCTTTATATAAGTTAAAAAAGAATATCTAATATTTTCAATACCCTCTAATTCATGTATTTCTTCATTAACTAATTTGAATTTTTCAGTAGGAATTTCTGGAAAGTATGCATCCCCATTATAGTCTTTAAATATTCTTGTCAATTCAATTTTATCTACAATATTAATTGTTTGACTATATATTTCTCCACCACCAAGTATAAAAGTCTGAGAGTCATCTTTGCAATGCTCTAATGCCTCAATAATACTTTTACAAATAATTACTCCTTCATATTTATATTCAGTATTTCTTGTAACGACAATATTTACTCTATTAGGAAGAGGGTTAGGTAACGACTCAAAGGTTTTTCTACCCATTATTACATTATGACCTTGAGTTAGCTCTTTGAATCTTTTTAAATCTTTGGGGATATTCCATATTAGTTTATTGTCTAGTCCAATAACATTGTTTGTAGATGCAGCAGCAATTATTGTAAGTTCATTTTTTATCATATCCTTAAACTGAAATTTTTCCTTTTATTGGAGGATGAGAATTATAATTTAATATTTCTATATCATCAAATTTAAAATCTTCAATATTCTTAACTGTTTGATTTAGTTTTAATGTTGGAAGCGGCATAGGTTCCCTTGATAATTGAAGTTTAACCTGTTCAAGATGGTTAAGGTAAATATGAGTATCTCCAAAAGTATGAACAAAATCTCCAACTTCATATCCGCATACTTGAGCAATCATATGAGTAAGTAAAGAATAGGAAGCAATGTTAAATGGAACACCTAGAAACACATCTGCACTTCTTTGATACATTTGACATGATAATTTATTATTTGCTACATAAAACTGAAAAAAAGCATGGCATGGAGGTAATGCAGCTTTTCCATCTTTAACATTTTCACTAAATGATCTTGTGCTATCAGGAATTATATTTGGATTCCAAGCAGTAACTATCATTCGTCTGCTAGAAGGGTTTGTTTTAAGAGATTTAATAACATCTTTAAGTTGGTCTATTCCATCACTGTTCCAGTTTCGCCATTGATGACCATAAATTGGACCAAGATCACCTTTACTATCTGCCCATTCATCCCAAATTGTAACTCCATTATCCTTTAAATACTTGATGTTTGTCTCACCTTTAATAAACCAAATCAGTTCATGAATAATAGATCTTAAATGCAATTTCTTGGTAGTGACAAGGGGGAATCCATCTTGAAGATTAAACCTCATTTGATAACCAAATACACTAATAGTTCCAGTGCCTGTTCTGTCTTTTTTCTCTAAGCCATTATCATTTATATGTTTAAGTAAATCTATGTATTGTTTCATTTGACACTTTTTCTAATATTCAACTCATCTCTTAATTTTGCAGCCATTATATAATCCTCGTTTTGGATACTTTTTTCAAGCATTTTTTTAATTTTATTTGTAGATATTTTTTTTAAATCTTTTGATTTAGAAATATTATCGTCAGCTGAGTCAGTCTTATAGGTTTCAAAAAAACTATCATCAGTAAGTTTAATTTCTTCAGAATATCTTTCGTCATCTTCAAACCCTGCTTCATCAAGAACTTTCTTATTAACAAATATTGGAGCACTAAATCTTAGTGATAATGCAATTGCATCAGAAGTTCTAGAATCTATCTTTATTATTTTGTTCTTCTTTTCACATACTATATTTGAGAAAAACACACCATCTATTAATTTATGAATTATTACATGATTAAGTTTTATTTCAAACTTATCCGCAAAACTCTTAAATAATTCATGTGTTAAAGGTCTAGAAGTCTTAATTTTTTTTTCGAGAGCAATTGCAATAGCCTGGGCCTCAAATCCTCCAATTACGATTGGTAGTTTTCTATTTCCATTTAGCTCATCTAAAATTAGAGCAAAAGCTCCAGAAGTATTGTCGTTGTATGATATTCCTTGAATTTTTAATTCTATCAATTCCATCTAAAAATATAATTACACAAATTAATTAAATAAAACTTAAATCTCGTTAGACCACTATAGGAAATATTTTTTTTATGATTAAATTCGCTTAAAATTAATAACTATGAAGACAGTCCAGTTTAGACAAGCAATTTGTGAAGCTATGTCAGAAGAGATGAGAAGAGATGAAACTATCTATCTAATGGGAGAAGAAGTAGCAGAATATAATGGCGCTTACAAAGCTTCAAAGGGTATGTTAGATGAATTTGGAGAATTAAGAGTAATAGACACACCTATATCAGAAGCTGGTTTCTCTGGTGTTGGTGTTGGCTCAACAATGGTAGGAGCTAGACCTATAATAGAATTTATGACTTTTAATTTTGCCTTAGTTGGAATAGATCAGATAATTAATAATGCTGCAAAAATTAGACAAATGTCTGGTGGACAATTTCCATGTCCAATTGTTTTTAGAGGACCAACTGCATCTGCAGGTCAATTAGGTGCTACTCATTCTCAAGCTTTTGAAAGTTGGTTTGCTAACTGTCCAGGTTTAAAAGTCATAGTTCCTTCTAACCCATATGATGCTAAAGGTTTACTTAAGTCTGCAATAAGAGATGATGATCCTGTAATTTTTATGGAGTCAGAACAAATGTATGGAGACAAAGGGGACATACCTGAAGGTGAATATACACTTCCTATTGGAGTTGCTGATATAAAAAGAAAAGGAAAAGATGTAACAATTGTATCATTTGGAAAAATTATTAAAGAGGCTTATAAAGCAGCTGAAGTTCTAGAAAAAGAGGGTATTGAATCTGAAATTATTGATCTGAGAACTTTAAGGCCAATTGATTACAACACAGTAATTGAGTCTGTAAAAAAGACAAATAGACTTGTGATTCTTGAAGAGGCTTGGCCATTTGGAAATATTTCTACTGATATTTCTCATAAAATACAGAACGAGCTATTTGATTATCTTGATGCACCAATTGAAAAAGTAAACAATGCAGATACTCCTACACCTTATTCACCTGTTTTATTAGAAGAATGGCTACCAAACAGCGAAGAGGTAATTAAGGCTGTAAAAAAGGTACTCTATATTTAACTTACCAATAAAGGTGCTATAACTAGAGCAACAACAGCAATTAACTTAAGAAGAATATTAAGTGATGGTCCAGAGGTGTCTTTAAATGGATCACCAACTGTATCACCAACAACTGCAGCTTTATGAGCTTCAGATCCTTTTCTACCTTGTTCTTCAATCATTTTCTTAGCGTTATCCCATGCACCACCTGCATTTGATTGAAATATTGCCATTAATACTCCACATGATGTGACACCGGCTAAAAGGCCACCTAACATTTCAGCACCACCAGTAAAACCAATTATTACAGGAACAGAAATAGCCATCAATCCAGGTAATACCATTTCTCTTAATGCAGCTTGAGTAGAAATCTCAACACATTTACTATATTCAGCAACTCCATCTGCATCGTTAAATATTTTTAGGTCTTCTTTTGTTGCTTTTGAAAGATCTGAATCATATTTTCTCATGATTTCAAGAGCTGCTTTAAGCTTAGGAAGATCTCTAAATTGTCTTCTAACCTCTTCAATCATACTCATTGCTGCTTTCCCAACTGCATTCATTGAAAGAGCAGAAAAAACAAAAGGTAACATAGCTCCTAAAAGTAATCCAGCCATAACAACTGGTTTTGAAATATCGATCGAATCTATTCCTGCCGTTTGCATGAATGCTGCAAATAATGCTAATGCAGTTAATGCAGCAGATGCAATTGCAAAACCTTTACCAATTGCAGCTGTTGTGTTTCCTACAGCATCAAGTTTATCTGTTCTTTCTCTTACTATAGGATCAAGATCAGCCATTTCAGCAATACCTCCAGCATTATCTGAAATTGGACCATATGCATCTACGGCTAATTGAATTCCAGTGTTTGCAAGCATTCCAACTGCTGCAATTGCAATACCGTACAATCCAGCATAGTGATGTGAAATAAGAATTGCAGCACAAATAAATATTATTGGTAAAGCAGTTGAGATCATACCAACACCTAGTCCTGATATAATAGTAGTTGCAGCTCCAGTTTCAGATTGCTTAACAATTGATAGAACTGGCTTTTTACCAGTTGCTGTATAATATTCTGTGACCTTCCCAACTAAAAGTCCTGCACCCAAACCACTTATAGTCGCCCAAAAAACTCCAATTGAAGTATATGTTATACCATTGAATACCCATGATTCAGGTAGTAAGTTTTGGATTAAAAAAAATGTAGTTACTAACATTAAAAAAGCAGATAGAAATTCTCCTGTATTAAGAGCTTTGTGAGGATCACCCCCTTCTTTAACTCTTACAAAGAAAGTACCAACAATAGACATTATAATACCCGCAGCTGCTATGAAAAGTGGAAGTAATACCGCATTTATTTTAATCTCAGAAAATTCATTTAAACCAACAAACGCAGCACCTAAAACCATTGCACCTATAATTGAACCAACAAATGATTCGAATAAATCTGCACCCATTCCAGCTACATCTCCTACATTGTCTCCTACATTATCTGCAATTGTTGCAGGATTAAGAGGATGATCCTCTGGAATTCCTGCTTCAACTTTACCAACAAGATCTGCACCTACATCAGCAGCTTTTGTATAAATTCCACCACCAACTCTAGCAAATAATGCAATTGAAGATGCACCTAATGAAAATCCTGAAAGTACTTGAATTACAGTATTTATGTCTGAAAACATTGGTTCATAAATAATGAATAATGTTCCAAGCCCAAGAACTCCTAGACCTACTACACCCATGCCCATTACAGAACCACCAGAAAAAGCAATTTCAAGTGCTTTTCCAATAGATTCTTGAGCAGCATTTGTTGTTCTAACATTAGCTTTAGTTGCAACCTGCATACCAATAAATCCTGCTAATCCAGAACATAGTGCACCAACAACAAATGATACAGCAACTAACCAGCTACTTCCTTCATTTATTCCTTTGAAAGCCAGCAATACAGCAGTAAATATTACAAAAACTGATAATATTTTATATTCAGCTTTAAGAAATGCCATTGCTCCATCTGCAATATTTTTGGCAATTTCTGCCATTTTAGCATTTCCAACTTCTTTTTTGGAAACTGACAAGTTTTTAATAAAAACAAAAATCAAGGCGATAATTCCAGCTGCGGGGATAAGATATATGTAGTCCATTATTTAAATTTTTTTCAAATATAATACAATGATAAAAATGGTGGGCAATAATATCGAGAAAGATGTAACTAAAGTTCCTTTTTAATAAGTTCAAGGATAGTTTCGTAATCAGATTTATTTTCTACAAAATCTAGATCGTCTACATTTATTTTTAAAAGTTTACCACTGTTGTAGTTAGAAATCCAAGCTTCATACCTTTCGTTTAGTCTACTTAAATATTCAATACTAATTGTCTTTTCGTAGTCTCTTCCGCGTTTGTGTATTTTATTAACTAGACTTGGAATACTGCTTTGAAGATATACCAATAGGTCTGGTGGTTTAACTAAATTCAACATAGTATCAAATAATGCTAAATAATTATCGTAATCTCTTTGTGTCATTAATCCCATTGCATTTAAATTAGGAGCAAAAATAAAAGCATCTTCGTATATAGTTCTATCTTGAATTACATTTTGCTTAATGCTATCAATTGTTACTAATTGTTTGAAACGACTGTTTAAAAAATAAATTTGAAGATTAAATGACCATCTTTCCATATGATTGTAGAAATCATCTAAATATGGATTAGCAATAACATCTTCATAATATGGTTTATATTTTAAGCTTTTAGAGAGTTGTTTTGTTAAGCTAGTTTTTCCAGCTCCAATATTTCCTGCAATTGCTATTCTCATAATTTTAGCCAAAATAGTAGGTTTTTTTTAAAGAAAAAAGAAGAATAAATTTAAATAAGTTTTTTTTTCATACTTTTGAATATAACAGAGGAAGGATTTGACTGATTGCAACCTCTTAAAAAAATTGCTAAAGCAGTAATTATTTTACTCGCAATCAATCTTATTATTTCTCACAAATCAATACTATGTCGTATTTATTTACGTCTGAATCGGTAAGTGAAGGACACCCGGATAAAGTATCGGATCAAATTAGTGATGGTATACTAGATAATTTTTTAGCTTTTGATCCAAATAGTAAAGTTGCATGTGAAACTCTTGTAACTACTGGACAAGTAATTTTATCAGGAGAAGTATCAAGCTCTACTTATGTAGATGTACAAGATATTGCTAGAAATGTAATCAAGGATATAGGTTATAACAATGATCAATATAAGTTTTCTGGTGAATCATGTGCAGTTATGTCATTAATTCATGAGCAATCTGAAGACATTTTAAGAGGAGTAGAAAGAGATGTGAAAGAAGAACAAGGTGCTGGTGATCAGGGGATAATGTTTGGTTATGCTTGTAATGAAACTGACGATTCTATTCCATTAACTCTAGATATTGCCAATAGATTGTTATTAGAACTTTCAAAACTTAGAAAATCTAAATCAATTTCATACTTAAGACCAGATTCTAAATCTCAAGTTACAGTTGAATACGATGAAAATGATAATCCTTTAAGGGTTGATACAATTGTAATTTCTACCCAACATGATGAATTTGATAGTGATGATCAAAAGATGTTAAATAAAATCAGAAAAGATATTATTGAGATTTTAATTCCAATTGTTAAAAATACATATTCTCAAAAAATCCAAAAACTATTTAATGATGATATTAAATATCATATTAATCCAACGGGTAAATTTGTTATTGGAGGTCCTCATGGGGATACAGGTTTAACGGGTCGTAAAATTATTATAGATACATATGGAGGAAGAGGAGCTCATGGAGGTGGAGCTTTTAGTGGAAAGGATCCAAGCAAAGTTGACAGAAGTGCTGCGTATGCTGCAAGACATATCTCAAAAAACTTAGTTAAAGCAGGAGTTTCTGATGAAATATTGATTCAAGTAGGCTATGCAATAGGTATTGCAGAACCAGTATCACTTAATATAAATACTTGTGGAAAATCTAATCTAAGTATTACAGATTCTAGATTATCTGAAATAGTTAATGAAATATTTGACTTAAGACCCCATTCAATAGAATCTAGATTTAAATTAAGAGATCCAATTTATCTTGAAACTGCTGCGTACGGACACATGGGCAGAAAATCCAAAAAAATAACCAAAACATTTAACTCAAAATATTCTGGAGTAAAAAAAGTTGAGGTTGAACTTTTTCCTTGGGAAAAGTTAGAATATGTTAACCAATTAATTAAAACACTTAAAATATGAATCAAAATGATCAAACACTAGCATTACATGCTGGACATAATGCATCTGAAACTGGAGGAACAAGAGCAGTTCCTATATATCAAACAACATCATATGTTTTTGATAATACTGACCATGCAGCTAATCTTTTTTCTTTAGCTGAACCTGGTTATATTTATACAAGAATAAATAATCCAACAGCAGATATTCTTGAACAAAGATTAGCATCTTTAGAAGGAGGTATTGCAGCTGTTGCTACTTCATCTGGATCTGCTGCATTAGCAACTACACTTTTGACTCTTTTAAAAACAGGAGATCATATTGTTGCTTCAAATAGTTTATATGGTGGAACATTCAATTTATTTAATGTCACTTTACCCAGATACGGTATTACAACTACTTTTGTTGATCCTGATGACACGGAAAATTTTTCAAAAGCGATTAATAAGAATACTAGAGTTGTATATATAGAGAGTATGGGTAATCCAAAACTTGATATTCTTGATATAGAATCTATTTCAAAAATTGCAAAAAAATCAAAACTTCCATTGATTGTAGATAATACTGTTGCTACTCCATACCTCTTAAAACCAATTGAGTATGGAGCTGATATAGTTATACATTCTACTACAAAATATATCACAGGTAATGGAACTTCTATTGGAGGAGTAATAATTGATGCCGGAAACTTTGACTGGAGTAATGGTCTATTTCATGAATTCACAGAGCCATCTGCAGGATATCATGGATTAGTATATCATGAAGCACTAGGCCCAGCAGCATTTATAGCTAAAGTTAGAATAGAAGGGTTGAGGGATTTAGGAAGTGCTCCTAGTCCATTTAATTGTTTTCAAACAATTCAAGGGCTTGAAACTTTATCAATAAGAATAAAAAAACACTCAGAAAATGCATTAAAAGTTGCTGAATGGCTTGAAAATCAGGATAAGGTAGAATGGGTTAATTATCCAGGATTAAAATCCTCTAAATATTATGATTTGTCTAAAAAATATTTAAAAAATGGACAGAGTGGAATTGTCACTTTTGGATTAAAAGGTGGATTTGATTCAGCAAAAAAATTAACTGATAATACAAAGATATTTTCTTTATTAGCTAATTTTGGTGATTCAAAGTCTTTAATAATTCACCCTTCAAGTACAACTCATCAACAATTAAATGAGGAACAGCAAAAGTCTACTGGTGTAACTTCAGATTTAGTCAGACTTAGTATTGGCCTTGAAGATCCTGTTGATTTAATTAATGATCTTAAAGATGCATTAAATTCTATATAATTGGAAGAGGATTTACAATATATACCAATTGAAGATTTTGAAACTTTAAATGGATTAAAGGTTCAAAAAATTAATTTAAGTTATCAGGTTTTTGGAAAAAAATTAGGAACTGCTCCAGTTATTCTTGTTAATCATGCATTAACTGGAAATTCTCTTGTTACTGGAAAAAATGGCTGGTGGAGTGAAATAATTGGTAAAGAAAAATCTATTGATATTAGTAAGTATTCAATATTATGTTTTAATATTCCTGGCAATGGATTCAATGAAGATAATTTTGATTATAATTTAGATCTTAATCTTGGTGATATTGCCTTACTGTTTATTAAAGCACTTGAAAAAATGAAACTTCCAAAGCTTCATGCTGTTATCGGAGGTTCCATTGGAGGATGTTTAATATGGGAGATGATAGCGTTGAAAAATGATTTAGCATCATTAATAATTCCAGTTGCTGCTGATTGGAAATCTAACGATTGGCTTATTGCAAACACCTTCTTGCAAGATAGGATTCTTAAAAACTCTAAAGATCCTGTAAGTGACGCTCGAATTCATGCAATGACATTTTATAGGTCTCCAAAATCTTTCAACACTAGGTTTAATAGAACAAAAAGTTTAGATAAAAAAATGTATAATGTAGAATCTTGGCTCAGCCACCATGGGGTAAAACTTCGCCAAAGGTTTAGTCTTGAATCATATATTTTTATGAATAGGCTTTTGAGTTCTACAGATATTACTCGTGATGGTCAGACGTTTGAGAATAAGATTTCTAAAATCAATTCTTCAATTCATGTAATATCTATTGACTCAGATATTTTCTTTTTACCTGAAGAAGATCAAGAGACTGTTTCAATTGCAAGAAAAAATAATTTAGACATAAAGAATCATATTATAAATTCAATACATGGTCATGACGCTTTTTTAATTGAAACAAAACAAATTTCAGATATCTTTACAAAAATATTTTAATTATGGGAGTACACTTAGACAGGGTTAATGACAAATATTTATTTGAGTTAACTAATAAAAATGGACATCAAGTTTTTTTAGACAGAAAATATTCTCCTGATTATGATGTCAAAGGAGTGAGTCCAATGGAGCTTTTACTAATGGGTGTAGCTGGATGCAGTAGTATAGACATTATATCTATCTTAGAAAAACAAAAATTGAATCCTATATCATATAAAATGGAAGTTGAGGGTGAAAGAGAATCAACTCCTGGTGAACCATATAAAAAAATTCATGTAAGGCTTTATGTCGAAGGAGATATACCAGGCGAAAAAATAATACGTGCAGCAGCATTAAGTTTTGATAAGTATTGCTCGGTTTCAAAAAATCTAGAAAAGTCTACTTCTATTGAACATTCTATTTATCTAAATGGTTCAATAATTAAAAAATAGACCAAAAGCTTTGATTTTATCTGTACCTATTATACTTTTGACGAATAATGACAAATAATTTTAATTTTTATTATAACTATTACTTCTTCTTAATCCAGAAGACAGGTTAACTATGTTATTAAAAAATAAAATATACTAGTCCTGTCAAATCAGGACTTTTTTTTTATATGAAAGTATCAATTCAAGGAATTAGAGGATCATTTCACCACATGGTTGCAAATCAATATTTTGATTCATTTGAATTAAATGAATGTTCAACTTTTGAAAGTCTTGTAAAATCTATAGTTAATAAAGAATCAGATTATGGAATTATGGCTATTGAAAATTCAATTGCAGGATCAATACTCCCAAATTATGCACTTATAGACGAGTATAATCTTTCAATTATAGGAGAATATAGTTTAAATATTGATCATAATTTGATGTGTTTCCCAAACCAAAATATTGCTGATATTAAAGAAGTTCACTCTCATCCAATGGCTTTGCTACAATGTTCTAAATTCTTTAGCAATTACCCCCATATCAAATTAATAGAAAGTGAGGATACTGCTTTGTATGCAAAAAAAATAATAGATAGCAAGATAAAAGGTGTAGGCGCAATTGCAAGTTTAGATGCATCAGAAATATATAATTTACAGATTTTAGAGTCTTCTATACAAACTATTAAAAACAATAAGACTCGATTTGTAATTCTTGAAATGAATCACAAAAATATAAATGACTATGATAAGGCTGCCCTTAAATTTATTCTTGATCATAAAAGAGGAAGTTTAGCCACTGTATTAAACATCATGAGTGATTGTAGTCTTAATCTAACTAAGATTCAATCTCTACCTGTTGTTCAAACTCCGGGAAAATATTCATTTTTTGTAGACATCACTTTTAAATCAGTTGAAAATTACCAAAAAGCAATAAAAATTATTCAATTAATGGCTCAAGAATTTAAAATTCTAGGAGAGTATAAATATCAAAATTCATGAAAGTTGGCATATTAGGCTTAGGATTAATAGGGGCATCAATTTCTTTAAAATTGAAAGAGGTTAATGATGATATTTCTGTTTATGGTTTTGATAAAAATGATCAATCCGTTGATTTCTCATTGAGCAAACAAATTATCGATAAAAAGTTGGATCTAGGAGCATTATTAGATTTTGATTATTTATTTCTTGCAATTCCTGTTGAATCAATCAAAAGCGAGCTATCTAGCATTCTAGATAAAATATCTGAAAAAACATTAGTTATTGATTTTGGGTCAACTAAGTATCAAATTTGTAATTCAGTAAGTAATCATATTAAACGGGGAAATTTCTTAGCTGCTCACCCGATAGCTGGTACTGAATTTTCAGGTCCTGCTGCTGCAAAAAAAGATTTATTTGATAATAAGGTTATGATTTTATGTGAAACAGAAAATACAAACCCTAGTCTGCTTTCATCTGCAATTAAAATGTTTAAAAGTTTGGGGATGAATATAAAAACAATGGATGCAATTGACCATGATAGACATATTGCTTATGTATCTCATCTATCTCATATTTCTTCGTTCATGTTAGGTAAAACAGTAATGGATAAAGAGGATGACGAACAGACAATTTATGATATGGCAGGAAGTGGATTTGAATCAACAGTTAGGTTAGCTAAAAGTTCACCTGAAATGTGGTCTTCAATTTTTATTGAAAACAAAAAAAATATTATTGAATCTCTTGATGAATACATTTTAAATATTAATAATTTTAAAAAATTAATAGAAAGTAGTAATCAAGAAAACCTTAATACTGAGATGAAAAAAATTAATGGTATTAAAGAAATTTTAAAAGGAATTAACTAAAATATTATGGAAAACAAAAAGGAATTTAGGAATTGGCTGGATAAAATGGCTTTAGATCATCCACTAGTTATTGCAGGGCCCTGTAGTGCAGAGACTGAAGAACAAGTTCTTAAAATTGCACATGAGTTAAAAGATACTGATGTAAGTGCATATAGAGCAGGTATTTGGAAGCCTCGAACTAGGCCAGGAATGTTTGAGGGTGTTGGTGCAATTGGATTAAATTGGTTGGAAAAGGTCAAAAAAGAAACTGGTTTATTAATAGCTACAGAAGTTGCAAATTCTGTTCATGTAGACCTAGCCTTAAAACATGATGTAGATATTTTATGGATTGGAGCTAGATCAACTGTAAGTCCATTTATTGTTCAAGAAATTGCCGACTCATTAAAGGGGACTGATAAGATAGTTTTGATAAAAAACCCTGTTAATCCTGATTTATCTCTTTGGATGGGCGGACTTGAAAGAATCTATTCAGCAGATATTAAAAATTTAGGAGTTATTCATAGAGGTTTTTCTTCATACGATAAATCTAAATATAGAAATAACCCCGAATGGCAAATTGCTGTTGAATTTCAAAATAATTTCCCAGATATCCCTTTGATATGCGATCCTTCCCATATAGCAGGTAAAAGAGATTTAATATATGATTTAAGTCAAACATCACTTGATTTAAATTATGATGGCTTAATGATAGAATCACATTGGGATCCTGATAATGCTTGGAGTGATGCCGCTCAACAAGTAACTCCTAAACGTTTAATTCAAATAATGAAAGACCTTAAAATAAGAGATAAGACTTCTGAGGGAGAAGATTATCAAAATCAATTAAATAATTTGAGATCTCAAATTGATGTTGCTGATCAAAATTTATTGACAACTCTAGGTAAAAGAATGAAAGTTGCTAAAGATATAGGTAAACTAAAGTCAGACAATAATGTTGCAATACTTCAAAATAAAAGATGGAATGAAATTCTAGGAAAAATGATATTAGATGGAGAAGATCATGGTTTAAGTGAGGAGTTTATTCTCAAATTTTTTAAAGCTATTCACCAAGAATCTATTAATAACCAAAAGAAAATATTAAATAAATAAGATAAAAGATGTTATCAGATAAAATAAACTCATTACCAATTTCTCAAACTGTTGCAATGACTGCTAAAGCTCATGATCTAAAGAATCAAGGCATTGATGTGATAACTTTAAGCGCAGGTGAACCAGATTTTGATATTCCGGATTATATTAAGCTAGCAGCAATTGATGCTATTAATGAAAATTATCATAAATATTCTCCAGTTGACGGATTTTTAGATCTTAAAAACGCTATTTGTAAAAAATTCAAAAGAGATAATAATCTTGATTATCAAACTGATCAAATTGTGGTTTCTACTGGAGCAAAACAGTCTATAGCTAATGTTTGTATGTCCCTAATAAATAAAGGAGATGAGGTCGTAATTCCAACTCCATATTGGGTAAGTTACAGCGCTATGGTATCACTTGCAGATGGAATACCAGTATTTGTTCATCCTGATGAAGGTGCGAATTATAAAGTAACAGCTGAACAACTTGAATCTGCAATTACAGAAAAAACTAAAATGATAATGCTTAACTCACCAAATAACCCAAGTGGATCAGTTTTTAGTGAAGAAGAATATCTGGAATTTTCAAAAGTATTATTAAAATATCCTAATATAATAGTTGTTTCAGACGAAATATATGAACATATAAACTATGGTTCTAAAAGTGTAAGTTTTGCAAGTTTGCCGGGAATGTATGAAAGAACTGTTACTGTTAACGGAATTTCTAAAGCTTTTGCAATGACGGGCTGGAGAATAGGTTATTTAGGAGCTCCAAAAATACTTGCTAAAGCATGTAATAAAATGCAAGGTCAGATAACAAGTGGAGCTAATTGTATTGCTCAAAGAGCAGCAATTACTGCATTAGAAGAGTCACCAGAAAGAATAAAATATATGGTTGATGAATTCAAAATTAGAAGAGATTTAATAATTAATCTTGTTAATCAGATTAATGGTTTTGAAGTTAAGCAACCTCCAGAGGGAGCCTTCTATATTTTTCCTGAGGTATCTGAATTATTTGGAAAAACATTCGAAGGTAAAACTGTTGATAATGCAAATGATTTATCATTACTAATACTGGAGAAAGCTCATGTTGCAACTGTTCCAGGTGATGCTTTTGGATATCCAAATTGTATAAGAATTTCCTATTCAGCATCTAGAAAACAAATTGAGGAAGCGATTAGGAGGATTAAAGACCTTTTATCTTGATTGAGTTAAAAAAATATTTTCCAAATTTATCACATGTTCAATTAAAACAATTTAAGAGGCTATTTCCGATATATAATGATTGGAACTCAAAAGTTAATTTAATATCTAGAAGGGATATTGAGAACTTATTTATAAATCATATTCTACATTCTCTGTCTATCGTTAATATTATAAAATTTAAGGATACATCAAGTATTTTAGATGTTGGAACTGGTGGAGGTTTTCCAGGTATTCCTTTAGCTATATTTTTTCCAAATGTCAAATTTACATTATTAGATAGTATTGGTAAAAAAATTAAAGTTGTAGAATCT
>NTKQ01000005.1 GCA_002457075.1 Cryomorphaceae bacterium MED-G11 | reverse complement strand
AATACGGGACTAGGGTTTTTAAAATGGGTAATCCTTTCCATCTCCTCCAAGTTTAAGAATTCTGCTTTTGGATGAAAATTTTCTTCTGAACTAAATAAGATTTCAAATGGCCAGTCAGAATTAATCAATTCATTAACGACCTTTTTACCTTCAGCTACAAAAAGTCTATTCTGAATACGATATTTTTTTATACTTAGTTGAGTGATTAATTTGCGTTGATAATTTGATAACATAAATTGACTTTTACTATTTAGATCTCTTTCCTTTTGCTTTAATATTTTCTTTAGCCATATCTATATGTACTAGGTGGTGTTTGGTATGCCATGCATACATTCCAACATGCTCATGAAGAATAATATTTTTATCTCTAAATGAATGGTAGTAAGTTCTAGTGAAATCTTTCTCAGAAATCGTCTTTAAAAGACTCACCCATTTTGCATGCATACCCTCTATTACATTAAGACTATCTTTTACATCTAATACATTTGAGTCAGGAGTTGTTATAAAATCAGATACTTCATACATTTTTACACTTGGGTTATCTTCTAGAAGAGTATGTTTTGTTCTAAGAAATGCATAAGTGTGTGTATCACAATAATGATGAATTATTTGAGCGATATTCATCCCACCATCTCTATATGATTTTTTAAAATCTGTTTTATCAAGTCCTTTTACAGACTCTCTTAATTTACCTGCAAAGGATTCTAGAGTTTTAATATCCTCTACTGTTCTTGAAAAATTAAATTCAAGAATAGCTTTATATTTTCCAATTGGGAATTTAAGTTTTTCAATTTCATTTTCCATAAGTAAGTCTATTTTAAATTTGAGTAATCGTTAATCAATATATCAACTATTTCTTTTGATTCATCCTTATATTCTATTTTTAAAATTGAAGGTGAATCTATCCAGTTAGAAATAGTATCTAAATTTTCATTTGAAAATCTATCAATTACAGTAACACCCTCTTTTTTTAATGCAGCAGCATTAAATTGTTGCTCTATCTGAGCTTCAACTGGCACTACTATCATTGGTTTTCCAAGAAAGATTGCTTCTGAGGTAGTAGCAAATCCTCCTGCACATACAATTCCATAGCATGAGGCAAACTTTTTCAAAAATAAATCTTCAGATAAAGGCTCAATATTTACACCTGAAATATTTTGTCTTAATTTGGCATCAGGTGAAAAAATTGTCCAATTCTTTTTTTGAGGAATTTTTTTAATTAATTCAATAAGTTTTAATGGAGAATAAGTAGGTAAATAAATTATTATCTCTTGGCTTTCAGTGATTTCTAATTTTCTTATTTTATCTCTAATAATGGGAAAGAATATTCTTTCTGTATACTTCTTATAGTGATATCCATAACCAAGATTAGAAGGTATTATATAGCTTATAGCATGTAGAACTAGCTTAGAATAATTTTTAGGTTTAGGTATGTTTTTTAATGTCATTGAGTACTGATTAGTTAACTCAAAACATTTAACCTTTTTAAATTTTGAAGCCCAAGCTGAAACAGGTTCAAAATCATTGATTATTAAATCATATTTCTTAACAGGGCATGATATGACCTCACTAATAAATCTTAGATAATTATTTAAAAAAATTGTTTTAAGCCAATTAACCGCTCCTGTATCAGTATAAAAAAAAGTAAGTCCTTGGTAATGCTTTACGGGTTTTACCTCAAGTAAAAAGTCATTTTTTGGGCCACTAGTAATAATATCTAAATCTCCTTTCTCCCTTAATTTTGGTATTATACTCTGAGCTCTGGCTAAATGTCCATTTCCAGTAGTTTGAATGGCATAGAGAATTTTCATTTATCCTGTAGGATTTTAAATTCAGCTAAAAGATCTGCATAAAGTTCTTTATTTGTCATCTCAATTCGTTCACCTTCTTCTTTTTTAAATTCATCTTCTGATGGAATGTGTTCATATATTGACCATTTATTATTTACATACTCTAATGAAGATAAACTTTCAAGCCAATCCCCAGAATTCATATATGTAATATCTTCACCATCAATATTAAATGTTTTGATCTTTGGGTTATGAATATGTCCACATGCAACATATTTATATCCATTTTTTTTAGCTGTTTCAGCGGCAAGCTCTTCAAAACTACTTAAGTATTGAACTGCAGTTTTAACATAGCTTTTAATAGTTTTTGAGAAGTTCAATCTTTTTCCACCTAGGGGTTTCATAATTTTTTTATTGATCCAACTATTAGCTATAATCATATAGTCATATGTGTATCCAGCTAATTTAGTTATCCACTGAGTTTGAATTGAAAAATCAAAAACATCACCATGAAAGAGCCATACCTTTCCTCCTTCAGTATCTAGAACAACTTGATTTACTATTTGAAAGTTTTGAATCTTGAAGTTTAAAAATTTCCTTAATGATTCATCATGATTTCCTACAACATAATATATTTCTTTTCCTTGTGAAATAAGATCAAGAAAATATCTAACAACTTTCATATGAGAGTTTGGCCAAAATTTTTTGTTAAACAACATGATATCAATAAAATCTCCGTTGATAACAATTTTCTTAGCATCAATGGTTTTTAAGTATGCTAAAACCTCGTCAGCTTCAGACCCATATGTTCCAAGGTGTAAGTCGGAAATAACTAGAATGTCTAAGTTACGCTTCACAGCTTTGCAATTTTATGAAAGATAATTTTTGGTTTACATAAAAGCCTGAAGCTTCATTGCCAAACCTTGATCGCCCTTGATCTTGAGTTTACCACTCATAACAGCCATCATAGGATTTACTTTACCATTTTTAAGATCTTCCATCAGAGATCCAGCCATTGTAATGGTACAGTCTGCTTCCATATCCTCTAATAAGATCTTATTTTCAGATCCTGTTCCATCAATGCAGATAGAGTTTCCATCAATTTCGAATTTAATAGTACCACCAATCGGAGCAGCATTTTTAGCTTTTGATTGAAAGTTTGCTAGTATATTTTCTTTGTCCATAATTTTTTGTTAACCGTGTAAAGATAATAATTAAAATAATTTTATTTAGATTAGCATTTATTATAAAAAAATATGAGTTATAAAGTTAAAAAAGCTGCAGTACTTGGATCTGGAGTAATGGGTTCTGGAATTGCTTGTCACCTTGCAAATGTTGGTATAGATGTTTTAATGTTAGATATCCCACCAAAGGACAAATCAATTAAAAATAAAAATATTATTGCAGATGAATCTCTTAAAAATGCAATTAAATCAAGACCAAATCCTCTTTACAAAAAAGGCTATGCTAAAAGAATTAAAACGGGGAATTTTGAAGATGATTTTGAAAAGATAAAAGATGCTGATTGGATAATTGAAGTAATTGTAGAAAATCTTGAGATCAAAAAAACTGTTTTCGAAAAAGTTGAAAAACTGAAATCTGATCATGCTTTTGTGACCTCAAATACATCCAGTATTCCAATTTCACTATTGTGTGAAGGAAGGTCAGATAGCTTTAGGTCAAAATTTTGTGGAACACATTTTTTTAACCCACCAAGATACTTAAGGTTATTTGAGGTAATCCCTCATACAGAAACTGACCCTTCATTAACCTCTTTTTTAATGGATTTTGGTGATGTTGTGCTAGGTAAACAAACAGTTCTTTGTAAAGATACACCTGGATTTATAGGAAACAGAATTGGAGTAATGTCTGGAATTAAAGTATTAGAGCTTACTGAAAAATATAATTTTACAATTGAGGAGGTTGACTTAATGACCGGAAGTGTTATAGGTCATCCTAATTCTGGATCTTATAGATTACAAGATATAGTTGGTCTAGATACCAGTGATAATGTAACAAGGTTTTTGGTAGGAAATGTCAAGGATGATACTTTCTATAGTAAACTAGCTAGTAAACCTGAAAATAAATCATTTAAATTTTTAATTGATAATAACTTCTTAGGAAACAAATCTGGTAAAGGTTATTACGAAAAAACGAGAGAAAAAGATGAAAATGGAAAGACAATTATAAATGCTCTTGATCTTAAAACAAACACATATAGAAAATCAATTAAACCAAATCTTCCTGAAATTAAAGAAGCTAAATCAATTGAACTTTTTGATAGAAGACTTAAATTTTTAGTAGAAGGTGATTCAGATGTAAATAAGTTTTACAGAGAATATTTCTCATGTCTACTTTCATACTCAGCTATGAGCATTCCTGAGATTGCAGATGAATATTATCAATTAGATGATGCTTTAAGAACTGGTTATGCATGGGATCAGGGTCCTTTTGAACTATGGGATAATCTTGGTCTAGATTCTGCAATTAGCATGATTGAAGGGTGTAGTGACAAAGTTCCAGATTGGATTTCAGATATGAAAAATTCAGGTGCTGAATCATTCTATAAGTTTGAAGGTGGTAAGAAAAAATATTTTGATTTAAAGTCAAAGAAATATATTAATGTTCCTAGTGCTGAATCATTTTATATACTCGATGCTTTTAGAGAAAACAATCAAATTTTAAGAAATTCTGAATGTACGGTTCATGACATTGGTGATGGGGTTATGTGTATTGAATTTCAAACAAAGGGAAACTCAATTGGAGAGGGAATTGCAAAGGGAATAAATGAAGCAATTGATATTGCAGAAAAAGATGGCTGGAATGGAATTGTTATTGGTAATAATGATAAACAATTTTCTGTAGGAGCCAATCTTATGAATATTGGTATGATGGCTATGCAACAAAACTTTGGTGAAATTGAGGAGTTTTTAGTTGGGTTTCAAAAAATATTAATGAAAATGAGAACTTGTAATGTGCCTGTAGTTGCTGCAACTCACGGATTTGTGATGGGTGGTGGACTTGAGGTTGCAATTCATTGTGATGCTGGAATCTATGCCTCTGAATCATATATTGGTTTAGTAGAAGCTGGAGTTGGTCTTATTCCAGGAGGTGGAGGTACAAAAGAGATGGCAATGAGAGCATCTGATTCTTTTAACACAGGAGATGTAAAAATGCCCTCTTTAATTGACCATTTTAAGTCAATTGCAATGGGATCTGTTTCTACATCAGCACATGAGGCTTATGATCTTCATTACTTAAATCCAAATAGAGACTTTATCTGCATGAATAGAATGAGAAATATTGCAAAGGCAAAAGATAAAGCCTTAAGCTTAAAATCTGGCTATGTTCCACCATCTTCTAGACAGGATATTGAAGTTTTAGGAAGAGCGGGATTATCAACATTGTACTCAGCTATAAATGAATTTAAACTTGGTAAATATATGTCAGATTATGATGTTGAAGTCTCAAGAAAAATTGCATATGTAATGTGTGGAGGTGATCTTACTTATTCTCAAAATGTAAGTGAGGAATACCTTTTAGATTTAGAAAGAGAAAACTTTATGAGTTTACTTGGTAATCAAAAAACTTTAGATAGAATACAGTACATGCTAATGAATAAAAAACCTTTAAGAAATTAATTATGGAAGCATATATAGTAGCTGGTTATAGATCAGCAATAGGAAAAGCAAAAAGAGGTGGCTTTAAAAATTATAGAACCGATGATCTAGCAGTTGATGTAATCAAGCATCTTTCAAGTCAAGTTCCTGAACTTGATACTACGAAGGTTGATGATGTAATTGTGGGATGTGCGAATCCTGAAGGAGAGCAAGGTTTACAGGTTGCTAGATTAATTTCTGCAAGAGCTCTTGGTAAAGAAGTTCCTGGTGTAACAATTAATAGATATTGTGCTTCAGGTCTCGAGGCAATTTCAATGGCTGTAAGTAAAGTTAGAGCTGGGTTTGGTGATATATTTATTGCAGGTGGAATTGAAAGTATGAGCTTATTGCCAATGACTGGTTATAAGTTAGCGCCAAGCTATAACGCCAATATGGAAAATATGAATTATCATATTGGAATGGGGCATACTGCAGAGGCAGTTGCAGAAAAATATAAAATTACGAGAGAAGCATCAGATAAATTCTCTTATGAGTCTCATTCAAAGGCTGCTAATGCAATTGATAAAGGGTATTTTAAAGATCAAATAGTTCCTGTAACTGTTGAAGAAGTTTTTGTTAAGGATGGTAAAAAAGTTTCTAAATCTCATACTGTAGATATGGATGAAGGCGTCAGAAGAGAAACAACAATTGAAGCTTTAGCAAAACTAAGACCAGCTTTTAAACTCGGAGGTATAGTTACTGCAGGTAGCTCATCTCAAATGTCTGACGGAGCTGCTTTTGTTCTTGTAATGTCAGAAGAGATGGTAAAACAACTTGGAGTGAAGCCAATTGCAAGGATGGTAACATGTACATCAGGTGGTGTTGATCCATTATATATGGGTATTGGACCAGTAGAGGCAATTCCTAAAGCTTTAAAACAAGCAGGTTTAAAATTATCTGATATTGAACAAACTGAATTAAATGAGGCTTTTGCTGCACAGGCACTTGCTGTTATTCAAGAGAGTGGTCTTGACCCAGAAACAGTAAATGTAAATGGGGGAGCTATAGCTTTAGGTCATCCTTTAGGTTGCACTGGAGCTAAACTTTCAATTCAATTATTAGAAGAAATGAAAAGAAGAAATCAAAAGTATGGAATGGTGACTGCTTGTGTTGGAGGTGGACAGGGAATTGCTGGTATTTATGAAAGGCTTTAAACCTTTTTAACTACATAAGTAACAACTCCCCATACTATAAATTCATTTTCTTCGGTCACTTTAATTGGATCATAATTTTTATTCTCTGGTATTAGATATATATGATCCTTTTCAATTTTAACTCTTTTTACAGTGAAATCTCCATTTAAATAGCAGACTGCAATTTTATTATTTTTTAATTCTTCGCTTCTATCAATCACTAGAATATCTCCATCATCTAAACCTGCATCTTTCATTGATTCTCCTGATACTTTTGCATAAAATGTAGCTTCTTTATTTTTAACGACTACTTTCTCAAGACTAATTCTTGATTCCTCAAAGTCACTTGCTGGTGAGGGAAATCCAGCTGATATTCCATCTTCAATAAATAGATTCTCTAAAGAATTGATATCATTAGGTTTAAATATTTTAATATTATTCTTTTTAGTCATATCCTATTTAACAATTAAAACTTCGTCAATCTCAGTTGTGTAATTTCTTGATAGTTTTTGTCTCTTCATTTTCCAGATTCTTTTTTGATCTTGACTAGCTAGCCTTACCTTATAAAGTCCATATTTATTATCAATACTGTCAATGCTCCTCATTAGCTTTTTTTGTTTATCAATATTTTGATCAAATAAGCTAAATTGATGAGTGGACTGAGGAGATAAACCCATTAATATTATTCCAGCTTTTTTGTATGATTTATTTTTAGAATAAATTTTCTTCAAAAGTTTTACAGCAAACTTACTTATTTCAATACTTGAGTTCGTCGAGAAAGGGAGTGTCCTGGTTAAGCTAAAATGAGATCTTTCACTATCTTTTTTAAAAGGATTACTTCTAATAAAAACAGAGATCATATTACATTCACTATTTTGTCTTCTTAGTTTTTTAGAAGCAACTACAGAAAATGTTGTAATTCTTTCAATAAGATCATTAAGTGATGAAATATCAGATTCAAAACTTCTAGTTGTAGCAATGGATTTTTTATCTACTTTTCCCTCTTCAATATCAAGAGTAGGAATTCCTTCAAGCTCTTTTTTAAGTTTTAATCCTATTATACTCATATTCTTTTTAACCCAATTATCAGGAAGGTTTATAAAGTCCATTCCAGACTTTACATTAACCCTGGATAATTTTTTTTCATTTTGAAAACCAATACCCCATATATCTCCAGCAGAAATATTTCTTAAAGCCTTGATTCGTTTTTCATTAGTATTAATTGAATAGAAACCATCTGTTTTATTAGAGTATTTCTTTGCAATCCTATTTGCAACTTTTGCAAGTGATTTTGTTGGTGCTAAACCTATTGAAACAGGTATCCCTGTCCACTTCAATATGGTTTCTATTATTTCTTTGCATTTTTTATTAGTCTCATCTTCAGAGAATCCATTAAATTTTATGAATGCTTCATCAATACTATACACCTCTACATCTGGCACATATCTGGATATAATAGACATTACCCTATTGCTAATATCTCCATATAATGTAAAGTTAGAGGAGAAGACCTGAACCCTATTTTTTTGAAAAAGTTCTTTGTATTTGAATGCTGGTGCTCCCATGGGAATTCCAAGAGATTTAGCTTCATTACTTCTAGCTATGACACAACCATCGTTATTCGATAAAATTACAACTGGTTTACCATTTAAATGAGGCTGAAAAACTCTTTCACAAGAAGCATAAAAATTATTACAATCAATTAAAGCAAACATCATACAAAAATCTAAAAATTATTAAGAAACATAAAAAACAAGTTGTAATTTTATTAACTATATAACATTGAATGGATAAATTCTCATTTCTTAACTCAGCTCATACAAATTTTTTTGCGGAAATGTATGATCAGTATTTGGAATCACCTGATAGTCTGGAGCCTAGTTGGAAAGCCTTTTTTCAGGGATTTGACTTTGGATTAGAAAGTGCAAATATTACTGTTGAAGAGAAAACATTTGCAGTACCTGAAAATATAAAAAAAGAATTTCAGGTTATTAATCTAATAGATGCTTATAGAAAAAGAGGACACTTATTTACTGTTACAAATCCTGTTAGGGAAAGAAGAAAATACTTGCCTACACTAGATATAGAAAATTTTGGTCTAGAAAATAGTGATCTTGAATTAGTTTTTAGTGCAGGGGAAATAGTTGGGATAGGAGCAGATAAATTAAAAAACATAATAGATCACTTAAAAAGAATATACTGTGATTCAATAGGTATTGAGTATATGTATATAAGAGATCCAAACAGAGTTAAATGGATTCAGAATCAAATTAACATAAATGGAAATCATCCTAATTTTTCAAAAGAAGAAAAACTACAGATCCTTGAAAGCTTAAATAAAGCATATACTTTTGAGAATTTTTTACAAAAGAAATATGTTGGACAAAAAAGATTTTCTCTAGAAGGAGGGGAGTCTTTAATTCCAGCCATAGACTTTCTAATTAATTCTGCTGCTGAAAAAGGTGTTGAGGAATTTATAATGGGAATGTCTCATAGGGGTAGATTAAACACTCTAGCAAATATATTTGGTAAGTCAAGTAAAGATATTTTTGGTGAGTTTGAAGGAAAAGATTATGAAGAAGATATATTTGATGGAGATGTTAAATATCATCTTGGTTGGACATCAGAGAGAACTACTCCATCGGGTAAGAAAATTAACATGAACTTAGCTCCAAATCCTTCTCATCTTGAGTCAGTTGATCCAATAGTTCAGGGAATAGCTAGAGCTAAATTAGAAAATGACTTTGATAATCAAACAAATAAAGTTTTACCAATAATTGTTCATGGTGATGCTGCTATTGCTGGACAAGGCGTTGTCTATGAATTGGTTCAAATGTCAAGATTAAAAGGATATTCTACTGGTGGAACTATCCATTTAATTGTTAATAATCAAGTAGGGTTTACTACAAACTATCTGGATGCTAGATCAAGCACATATTGTTCTGACGTAGGAAAGGTAACTTTATCTCCAGTTCTTCATGTTAATTCTGATGATGTCGAAGCAGTTATACATGCAGTAACCTTTGCTTTGGAATATAGAAATGAGTTTAATAGAGATGTCTTTATTGATCTACTTGGATATAGAAAGTATGGTCATAATGAAGGAGATGAACCAAGATTTACTCAACCTAAATTATATAAGTATATTTCTTCACACCCTAACCCTCGTGATATATATGGGTCTAAATTAATTGATCAAGGGTTAATTCAAAAACAATATATTTCTAAAATTGAATCTGAATATTTTTCTGAGTTAGAAGAAGAATTAACTGACTCAAAGAAAAAAGATAAAACTAAGATTACGCCTTTCATGCAAGAGGTATGGAAAGGTTATCATAGAGTTGATGAAAAAAAGATGTTAGAGGATTTTAATACTGGCTCAGATAAAAAAGAAGTAATTAACGTTGCAAAATCGATTACAAACCTTCCTAACAAATCATTCTTACGTAAAGTTGTTAAACTATTTGACTCTAGAGAGAAATTAGTTTTTGAAAAAGGAAAAGTAGATTGGGCTATGGCTGAATTACTTGCTTATGGAACATTGATGATAGAAGGTTTTAATATTAGAATATCTGGTCAAGATGTTGAGAGAGGTACATTCTCTCATCGACATGCAGTTTTAAAATCTGAGGATTCTGAGGAAGAATATTTACCTCTTAATAATATAGAATCAAAAAATAAAGGAGTATTTAAAATATATAATTCACTTTTATCAGAGTATGGAGTTCTTGGATTTGATTATGGATATGCCTTAGCTAATCCAAAATGTTTAACAATATGGGAAGCTCAATTTGGTGATTTTTCTAATGGTGCTCAAATTATAATTGATCAATATATTTCATCAGCAGAAGACAAATGGAAATTACAAAATGGAATAGTTTTATACCTTCCCCATGGTTATGAAGGTCAAGGTGCTGAGCATTCTTCTGCCAGGATGGAACGTTATTTACAACTATGTGCAAAAGATAATATGTATGCTGCAAATTGTACAACTCCTTCAAACCTTTTTCATCTTTTAAGAAGGCAGATGCTTACAACTTTCAGAAAGCCTTTAATTTTATTTACACCAAAAAGCTTGCTAAGACACCCAAAAGTGATTTCTGATATTGATGAGTTAAGTTCATCTAAGTTCATTTCAGTAATTAGTGATCCTGAAATTGATCCAATAAAAGCAGACTCTTTGGTTTTCTGTACTGGAAAGTTTTACTTTGATTTGATTGATTATAGAGAGAAAAATAATATAAAAAATGTAGCTATTGTTAGAATAGAACAATTATTCCCTCTACCTGTCAAATTAATAATTTCTGAAATTAAAAAATTTTCAAATGCTAAGGATATAGTTTGGGCTCAAGAAGAACCAAGAAATATGGGTGCTTGGAATCATATTCAAACTTATCACCCTGTTGCAAAAAACATGAGACCAGCAACAAGAAGATTTTATGGATCTACAGCATCAGGTAGTCATGTAAGATTCGAAAGAAGACATAAGCAGGTAATTGAATATGTATTTGATAAGAGTAAAAATAATTTTAGAAAATAAAATTAGATTCTAAAAAACCCCAGCATTTACGAAGCTATTCTTGATTGAATCATATGTTGTTTTTGCAGCCTCCTCATTATTCATTTTGTTTAAGTCTTTATTAAATGGCTCAGCACTTACTGTTCTATCATATCCAACTTCTTGTAAAAAATTTAAAAAAGGAGCAGTATCTATCAAGCCTGTTTTACCAGGAAGATCTCTTTCAAGATCAATTTGTTCATCACGAGTTCTACCGTTAACTGCATCATTTAGTTGACACATAACTATATCATCTTTATTTAAAAATCTTAAATCTTCAATTGAATGATTAGCACAATATAAATGAAAAGTATCTAGTTGGTATCCGACATTTCTTTCGTCAATTTCAGAGATTAATTCTCTAAGTTCATTAATTGTTCGTATAAATGAAAATTGATCTCTTGCCATAAGAGTTTTTGGTCCAACAAATTCTAATCCAAGTTTCATATTATTATCACCAATTATTTTAGCACACTCTTTTAGCCTTTCTTTATGTATTTTAAAATTTTTTAAATATGTTAAATTATTACTCGTAGGCATTATCCATCTACAAAATCCAACCGAGTTAATTTTTTTCATCACTTTACAATAGTCTTTTAAAACCTTAATACCATCATTAAAAATAGAATCAGTTTGTGAAAAATCAACTGGTAAAATTGAGACATCAAACGATATAGAATTACTTGCCATTTTATCTAAATAATCACTTAACTCAATGGGACTCATTTTTTTTAAATCATTAATTAACGGGTAGATTGATTCAAAATTATATTTTATTGCAAGATCTAGTAACTCAGAGGCATTGACATTAATCCCAACAGTTCCTGGCATTAAACTTATTTTCATTTTTCTGGATGAAAATCTATTTATGGAATATAAATTTTGACTTAATGAAATTAAACCAAGTGAAGCAATAGATGATGACTTAATAAAACCTCTTCTGTTTTGCATTTATTTTTATTTATTAAGATAATGATTATTTAAATAGTTTCAATTTTATGATTAATTTTGATAACTTAAAACTAGCTAAAAAGTACTAATGGTTCTTGAAATGAAAATTCCTTCTCCGGGAGAGTCGATTACTGAGGTTGAAATTTCTCAATGGATGGTAAAGGACGGAGATATTGTAAGCAAGGATCAAACAATTGCAGAAATAGATTCTGATAAAGCCACATTAGATCTTCCTGCTGAGGCCTCTGGAAAAATTACTTTTAAAGCAGAAGAAGGAGACACAATGTCTGTAGGAGATATTGTTTGCTTAATCGATACATCTCAAGCATCCGTTATTTTGGAATCTTCAAATGATAATATTAAAGATAATGTTCAAGAAGAAAATAAGATTGAAATTGATCAAAGTGATGATATAAGTATTACACCTCTTGCGAGAAATATTGCTTCAGATAAGGGAATAGACATAAATGATATTCAGGCGAAGGGTGAAAAAATTACAAAAGAAGATGTTCTAAAAGTTGTACCTGCAATGGGATCATCAAATAATGAAGGAAGAGGAGAAAGTAGAGAAAAACTATCAATGCTGAGAAGAAAAGTTGCAGAGAGACTGGTTTCTGTTAAAAATGAAACTGCAATGTTAACTACCTTTAATGAGGCAGACTTATCTAAAATATTTGATCTTAGAAAAAAGTATAAAGAAGCATTCTCCCAAAAACACGGAGTTAGTCTTGGTTTCATGAGCTTTTTTACAAAAGCGGTAACAAGAGCTCTTAATATGTATCCTGATGTAAATTCAATGATAGATGGTAATGATAAGATTTCATATAATTACTGTGATATAAGTATTGCTGTTTCAGGTCCAAAAGGTCTTATGACACCTATATTAAGAAATTCACAAAACTTATCTTTTGCTGCAGTTGAACAAGAAATAAAAAGACTTGCTGATAATGTTAAAAATAAATCAATTACAGTTGATGATTTGACTGGAGGTACATTTACTATTTCAAATGGTGGTGTTTTTGGATCAATGCTCTCTACGCCTATTATAAACCCACCTCAATCGGGAATACTAGGTATGCATAATATTATCCAAAGACCAGTTGCAGTTGATGGTAAAGTTGAAATAAGACCAATGATGTATTTAGCATTATCTTATGACCATAGAATTATTGATGGTAACCAATCAGTTGGATTTTTAATAGCTGTGAAAGAGGGGGTAGAAGATCCAGAAAATATTCTTATGGATGGTAAAGTTGAAAAATCTTTAGGACTCATTTAATTTGATTGATACTCATACTCACTTATACCTTGAACAATTTAAAGATGATATTGACGATGTCATCTCTAGGGCAAAAAATGTTGGTGTCCATAGATTTTATTTACCCTCTATAAGTTCAAAATATAATAAGAGTATGCGTGATTTGGAAAAAAAATTTCCTGATGATATCTCTTGTATGATTGGACTCCACCCATGTTATGTTGATGATAACTTTCAATCAGAAATAAATTTTGTCAAAAAACAAATTGATGAACATAATTATAAAGCCATTGGTGAAATTGGAATAGATCTTTTCCATGAAAAAAAATATTTTACTCAACAAGTTATTGCTTTTGAGCAGCAAATTAAATTAGCTATTGAATATGATTTGCCGATAGTTATACATTCAAGAGATTCATTTGATGAAATTTTTAAAGTTCTAGAAAAATTTAAATCTGAAAAATTAAGAGGAATTTTTCATTGTTTTACAGGAAATTTAGATCAAGCAAATAAAATTATAGATTTGAATTTTCATCTTGGAATTGGAGGTGTTGTAACTTTTAAGAATGGAAAAATATCAGAATTTTTAAATGCAGTTCCCATTGATAAAATTGTGTTAGAAACTGACTCACCATATCTTGCTCCAGCTCCTTACAGAGGTAAAAGAAATGAAAGCTTCTATATAGAATTAGTTGCTAAGAAAATTGCAGAAGTATATGATGTTGACCTAGATTATGTTAGTGAGGTTACGGATAAGAATGCATTAGATATTTTTGGAAGTTGATTTAAATCAAGAGAGGTGGCCGAGTGGTTTAAGGCGCGCGCTTGGAAAGCGTGTATTCTGAGAAATTGGAATCGAGGGTTCGAATCCCTTCCTCTCTGCTAACTTAATTATCATTTTTAAATGACTTAATTTTTTTGCTAAAAAAACTAAGTAAAATACCATAAGTAGGCAGGAAAAAAATAAGCCCTATTAGAATTTTTAATATTGTTTGAGTTCCTGCAATTTCAAGCCAATTTTGAGCCATATATGTGTCATCTGAGTTATAAAATGCAGTAAAAAAGAAAGTATATGAGTCAATAATATTAGACACTATAGTAGATAATGCAGGAGCTATCCACCAGGATGAATATTTTTTTCTTATGAACTGAAACGCATTTATGTCAATTAAAACTCCAATTGCATACGCAAGTCCACTTGCAATACCAATCCTTAAAGATACAGATGCAGGATTATCTTCTAAGTAAAGAATAAGAACTGAAGAGATAATTGCTAGAGGAAATGAAAAAGTTATGGTCTTTTGAGCCATAGATTTTCCTATTAATCTAATTGTTAGGTCAGTTGCAACAACTATTAATGGAAAGCTAAAAGCAGCCCAAGTAATTTTAAAATTATATATTTCAATTGGAATTGAAACTAAGACATTGGACAGTGTAATAATACTTATATGTACAATTACAAGTGTTAATAATAAATTATTTTTTTTTGACATTAATTAAAATTTTACCACCAATCTTCCCACGGAAAAACATACCAAACAGGATTATCTTTTTTATCAATTAATTGACCATGATAATCAATTTTAATTTTACTTGAAATATTATTTATCAATGCTGCAAAACGTATTTCACAATTTGATTTTATAAATATTTTTTTTACAATATTAAAAGTTTCACCACTATCATTAATATCATCGATTATAAGAATCCGCTTATTATCCTTTATAGAATTAATTAATAAGGAAAACTTATTTCCTGAGTCAGCTTTAAGTGATTTGACATCAATGATATTATGTGGTTTTTTAAAATAATGAGAAAGATAAACTCCGGGTATGCAGCCACCCCTATTAATGCTTACTATCATTTCTGGTTTAAATTCAGAAACCTCTATCTGTTCAACTATCTTTTTAATTGCATTATTTATCTTATCAATAGAAATTTTACTTTTTTTCATATGAAGGTTAATGATAATTTAAATAAATATAAAAAAACACTATTATTTTTAATTAACTTGAAAAAAAAACCAAAATGTACAATTCAAAAATATCTGGATTAGGAATGTATGTTCCTGAAAATGTTGTCACCAACGATGATTTATCTAAAGTTATGGATACTTCAAGTGAATGGATAGTAGAGAGAACAGGAATTAAAGAACGAAGACATATTAAAAAAGGAGATGGAAATTCAACTGCCACTATGGGTGTTGAAGCTTCTAAAATAGCAATGGAAAGGGCAGGCATTGACAAGAATGAAATTGATTTAATCCTATTTGCAACATTAAGTCCTGACTATTATTTTCCTGGTAGTGGAGTTTTAGTTCAAGAGTTACTAGACATACCTACATGTCCTGCAATGGATATTAGAAATCAATGTTCGGGCTTTATTTATGCTATTTCAACTGCAGATCAATTTATAAAATCGGGGATGTATAAGAATATATTAGTGATTGGTTCAGAGAATCATTCAGGTGGTCTAGATATGACTACTAGAGGAAGAGGTGTATCAGTTATTTTTGGTGATGGAGCTGGAGCAGCAGTAATTTCAAGAGAAGATGATTTAACAAAGGGTATTCTTTCTTCGCATCTTCATTCAGAAGGTAAACATGCAGAAGAACTTGCTTTAATTGGTCCGAGCACAAATAGATGGGTCCCAGAAATTTTAGATGCAAATGATCCAGAAGATATTTCTTACTACCCAAATATGAATGGTCAATTAGTTTTTAAAAATGCAGTTGTTCGTTTTTCTGAAGTTATAATGGAAGGATTGAAACATAATAATTTAAATCCAGATCAAATTGATATGCTAATACCTCATCAAGCAAATCTTAGAATTTCTCAGTTTGTGCAAAAAAAATTCGGTCTGTCTGAAGATCAAGTCTATAATAATATTCAAAAGTATGGAAATACTACTGCTGGATCTATTCCAATTGCCCTAACTGAGGCTTGGCAAGATGGAAAAATAAAAGAAGGAGATCTTGTAGTTCTTGCAGCTTTTGGTAGTGGATTTACTTGGGGAAGTACAATTATTAGGTGGTAATTTTTAATTTAAACTATGGATTTTACATCATTACTGGATACATGGTGGTTTAGGATTATTACCTTGCCAATTGAGTTTATAATATTTTATTATGTGGGTAAATGGTTTGCAAAAAGATCACCCCTTCGTGATGAAAAATCTTGGGAGGATGCAGAGAAATACGAAAAAAAAATAATTAATTGGTTTAAAGGATTATTTATTAAAGAAAAAAAAAGAGGGCCTTTTTTATAATTAAACTTATTTAAAATTTAATACTATGTCTGTGAAAAAAATTCTTTTAGTCTTAGCATTAGTCATATCATACTTTGCACTTAATTACGCTTTCCTATCTAATAATAGTTATGATTCTATGAAAGATTACATTGACTCTACAAAGGATGAGTTTAGTTATGATATTGAAGAAATTTTTTATGAAGATGAGTGGACTGGATATCATATAAAAATGACTTCAGGAGAATGGTTAGACTCAAAGAAAGTTGAAGATGTAGAATGGTGGCATTATGTGGACATAGTTATTCCAAAAGAAACTCAAACTGATACAGGAATAATTTTTATAGATTCTGGAGTAAAAGATGAAGATTACTTTAGACTTGACTCAACATCTATAAGTTATGCTTTGAAAACTAAATCAGTTATAGTAAATATTCATAATATTCCAGCACAGCCAATTAACTTTTTATCATCTGAACAAGAATCTTTTTATGAGGATGACCTGATTGCATATGCATGGAGTCAATTTTTAGAAAAAGGTGCAAAGCAAAAAGATATTGAATGGTTACCTAGACTTCCTATGACTCGAGCAGTTGTTAGATCAATGGATTTAGCTCAAGAAATCACATTACAGCAAAATATAAATGTTAAAGATTTTGTTGTTTCTGGTGCCTCAAAAAGGGGGTGGGTAGCATGGACAACAGCAGCAATTGACGAAAGAGTGATTGCAGTTGTTCCAATGGTCATTGATATGCTAAATCTGGTTCCATCTTTTGAAAATCATTATAGGAGCTATGGAGAGTTTTCTCCTGCTGTACAATCATACGTTAATTACAACATACAAGATTGGATGGGAACTGATGAGTTTAAAACACTTATGAGTTATGTGGAACCATATTATTTTAAAGAGAAACTTACTATGCCTAAGTATTTAATTAATGCAGGTTCAGATGAGTTTTTTTCTACTGATTCATGGAGATTTTATTTTGACGAACTCATTGGAGATAAACTATTAAGGTATGTGCCAAATGCAAATCATTCTTTGGAAGGAAGATATTTAAATGATGATCTTATCAGCTATTTTTATAGAATTGTTAACGATATAAAAATGCCTTTGCTAAATTGGAAGTTAAATAATGACAGTATTGATGTAATTCTGGATTATAATGGAAATTATTCAGTATCAATTTGGAGTGCAAAAAATGATGAAGGAAGAGATTTTAGATTGTGGCAAGAAGGAGAGCTTTGGAAAAAATTACCAGTAAAAAAATCTATTGACAATAGTTATAAAATTTTATTTGATAATGAATCACTTGGTTATGAAGCTCTTATGATGGAATTTATTTTAGATCCAGAATCAGATTTTCCTTTTATAATTTCTACAGGACCTTTTGTCCTCCCAGATTCATATCCATATGAGAAATATAAACCACTGAAATAGATGTTATATAGATTAAAAACCAATAAGTTTATCAATTAAAAAAAAATTTGAATCGTATAATAATTTTTATATCTTTCGATTCTCAATTATTGAAAATATTAGAAACATGAAAAAAATATTATTTGCCTTAATCCTATTTGTATTTGTTGGTTCAACTTTTACAACCAATGCTTATGCAACGACTACAATTAATAGTATAGTTACTATTCAGGATTCACAAGATGACTCAATGATGCAAGCTAGCTCAGATGAAGCTTCTGCTGGTTTTACTCAAGAGTTAAAGAAGCGTTTTATTGAAGGTGGTCCAGGCTTTATGGGAATTGTTCTTATCTGTCTTATTCTTGGTTTAGCAATTTCAATTGAAAGAATTATATACCTTAACTTATCTACAACTAATTCTGAAAAACTTACAGGTGATGTTGAAGAAGCATTAAAGTCAGGGGGTGTTGAAGCTGCTAAAGAAGTATGTAGAAATACAAAAGGCCCAATTGCCTCAATCTTTTATCAAGGTTTAGATCGAGCAAAAGATGGTGTAGAAAGTGCTGAAAAAGCTGTAATATCATATGGCGGAGTTCAAATGGGACAGTTAGAGAAAAATGTTTCTTGGATATCCCTATTTATAGCTCTTGCTCCTATGCTTGGATTTATGGGGACTGTTATTGGAATGATTAATGCATTTGATAGAATTGAAGCTGCTGGTGATATGCAACCTTCTTTAGTTGCAGGTGGTATTAAAATAGCACTTTTAACAACAGTTTTTGGTCTTATAGTAGCAATTATTCTACAAGTCTTTTATAATTACATTGTAGCAAAAATTGATTCAATAGTTAATGACATGGAAGATGCATCAATTACTCTAATTGATATTCTTTCAGCTCAAAAAAAATAATATATTATGAATCTCGAAAAATTAACTAGAATTGGGTGTATTGCCCTTGGAGTAGTTGGAGTAATATTCCTTGCAATAGTCTTTGCAAGTGGTGACGACAGTATAAAAATGGCTGCAGCATCAGGTAATTATGGTGCTATAACCCCAATAATTATTCTTAGCCAAATAATTTTATTAATTGCAATCATAGTTACCTTAATATTCTCTCTTAGAGGAATTGCAAAAGATAAGGCAAAAATGAAAAATGCGTTAAAATCTGCAGGCTTATTCTTGGTTGTAGTGATAATAGCCTTTCTTTTTTCAAGTGGAGTAGAAACTCCTATGCGAGATGGTAAAGTTCTCTCAGCTTTTAATTCAAAATTAGTTGGTACAGGTATACGAGTATTCTATATTTTATCAATAATAGCTATTGGATTAATGGTTTTGCCAGGAATTAAAAATTCTATAAAAAAATAAGCTATGGCTAAAAGAAAAGCTCCAGAAGTTAATGCAGGATCAATGGCTGACATTGCCTTTTTGCTTTTGATTTTCTTTTTGGTAACAACTACTATTGAGACTGATAGTGGAATAAACAGAAAACTTCCTCCTATGGAAGATCAAATTGATCCTCCAATCATTAGAGAGAAAAATATTTTTACTGTTGTAGTAAATAAGAATAATCAATTGTTAGTTGAAGAATCATTGACTGATATTAAAGATCTTAGAGGTCTTGCTGTTGACTTTCTAGATAATGGAGGAGGAACTGGAATAGAAGCTTGTGATTATTGTCAAGGTGAACGAGATTCTAGATCTTCAGATAACCCTGATAAAGCAATTATATCTCTAAAAAACGATAGAGAAACAGAATATAAAGTATATATAGCAGTCCAAAATGAATTAGTTGCTGCATACAATGTGCTTAGAGACAGGGAATTTGCTAGGCTTAACCCTAATATGGGTATTTCCTATGTAGAAGCTGATCTAATATATAGTGATCCAAGGACATCTGCTGATGATAAAGCTAACTTAAAGGAAAAGCTTGATGTTGTTAAGTTATTATACCCTCAAAAATTATCCGAGGCTGAACCAAGTAAAGTAAATTAATATGGCAAAGTTCAATAAAAAGAAAAGTGGAGACCTTCCTGCAATATCAACGGCATCTTTGCCTGATATAGTTTTTATGCTATTATTCTTTTTTATGGTAGCTACTGTTATGCGTGATAGTACCTTAATGGTACAAAACACGCTTCCTGCTGCAGATCAAATTCAAAAGTTAGATAAAAAGGATAGGGTTATATATATATATGCGGGTAAACCCTCTAGTAGATATGTTGACACATATGGAAGCCAAGCAAGGATTCAATTAAATGATAAATTTGGAACTGTTGAAGAAGTTGGTGCATTTGTTTTAGCAGAAAGAGCTGCAAAGAGAGAAGAACTTCAAAATGTTCTAACAACTGCTTTAAAAGTTGATAGTGATACTAAGATGGGAATAATTAGTGATATCAAGCAAGAGTTGCGTAAAGTTAATGCTCTCAAGCTAAACTATACAACAAGAGTTGGAGACTACACCCAAAATTTTAATTAGAAAAAATTTATTTTTTCTAACCTATCTAATTTCTTTTAGTCTATATAGCCAAACCTCTTATGATCTTTCAAAAGAGACATATAGAGAAGACCAAATTTACTTTGGATCAAGTTATTTTATTCAGAGTGAATCTATTTCTGATTTTAAGCAAAATGGATTTTCTGGTAATTTCCAGTTTGGCTTAATACGTGACTTTCCTCTAAATAATAATTCAACTAGAGCAGTTGGATTAGGTGTCGGATACGAAAGAAATTTTTTTACTTCAAATATTCAACCTGATATAGAAAATAATGAAATTAACTACAGGATAGTAGTTAGTAAATTTTTAGAATCAAAAAACAAAATGTCTTTTTCATCAATTGTTATTCCTCTTGAATATAGATGGAGAAAGTCTAGTATTGATGAATTTAAATTTTGGAGAATATATTCTGGATTTAAACTGAAAAAGAACTTTCCAATATATTCTAATCCTTCATATGGTTCCGAACTCAAGATAGATGAAATTAATGACTGGACTACATCTATTTATTTGAATGCAGGGTATAATACATGGAATATATCTTTAGAATATGATTTAGACCCTTTGATACAAAATAAAAAAACAACTCAGGGAGAGGATCTTAATATTAGCTTTTTTAGATTAGGATTGATTTTCTATATATTATAGCTCTTTTCTTAGCCTAGCAACTGAAATATCTAGTTGTTCTCGATATTTTGAAACAGTTCTTCTAGCAACTTTATACCCTTTTTTAGAAAGTTTATCAGATAGCTCTATATCTGATAAAGGCTTATTTTTATTCTCTTCATTTACAATCTCTTTCAAAATTTTCTTTATTTCAATTGTTGAAATTTCATCACCTTCTGAGTTTTTCATCCCTTCAGAAAAATAACTTTTTAAAAGTTTTATTCCATATGGAGTATCAATATATTTACTATTAGCAACTCTTGATACTGTAGATATATCCATATTAATAATTTCAGCAATATCTTTTAAAATCATTGGTTTAAGATTTTTTTCTTCTCCTGTCAAAAAATATTCTTTTTGAAAATTAACAATTGCATTTATAGTTTGAAATAGTGTTTGATGTCTTTGTTCAATTGCCTCTATAAACCATTTAGCTGAGTCAAGTTTTTGTTTTAAAAATTGAACTGTTTGATTTTGTGATTTAGTTTTTTTTGGATCATTTTTATATCCTTCAAGAATATTTTTATATGAGTTTGAAAGTCTCAGTTCAGGTGAGTTTCTTTTATTTAGTTCAACTGTAAAGTTTCCATCTTCTATTGATAGAATAAAATCGGGAACTATTGTGTTATTTGAAAATTCACTTGTAATAGAACCACCTGGTTTTGGGTTTAATTTAGATATCTCTTCAACAACTAATTTTAGATCTTCTTCTGATAAGTTTAATTTTTCTGTAATTCGAGAAAATTTCTTTTTTGAAAATAATTCAAATTCATTTTCAATAAGATTAATTGAATTTATTATTGATTCTTTTTCATTGTTTTTTCTCTTGAGTTGAATTAAAAGACACTCTTGGAGAGATCTAGCTCCAACTCCAGGTGGATCAAGATCTTGAATTTTTTTTAAAACTGATAAAACTTGAGTATTATCAGCTACAATATTTTGAGTGAAAGCCAAATCATCAATAATATCTTCAATTTCTCTCCTTAGATATCCGCTCTCATCAATACTTCCAATCAAGAATTCACATATTGGCTTTTCTAAATCTGCTAGAATTAAATTTTTTGACTGATTATCAAGAAATTGATGAAAACTTATTGATTCTTTTGTTTGAAAATTAGTGCTTTCTTCTTGATTTGAATAATAGTTTTGATCGTAACTCTCTGTTTCGTCAGAAAGATATTCATCAACATTAACATCTCCTTCACCTATATCTTCTTCATATTCATTACCATCATTTTCTAATGATTCACTTCCTTTTTCAAGTGCTGGGTTTTCTTCAATTTCATTTGTTATTTTTTGCTCTAATTCAGCTGTTGTAAGTTGAATTAACTTCATTAGCTGAATCTGTTGAGGAGAAAGCTTCTGCGATAACTTTAATTGTAGTTTTTGATTAAGCATTTAAATATATACTTAAACAAAAGTAAGAAAAGAATTAATGTAATTTAAAATGAAGCATTTTTTGGCGTTCTAGGATAGGGAATTACATCTCTTATGTTTTGCATACCTGTACAAAACATTACTATTCTTTCAAACCCTAACCCAAATCCGCTATGTGGGACTGTGCCATATCTTCTTAGATCCAAATACCACCATAATTCCTTCTCATCAATATCCATTTCATTAATCCTTTTTTCTAACACATCTAATCTTTCTTCTCTTTGTGAGCCTCCAATTATCTCTCCAATCCCTGGAAATAAAACATCCATCGCTCTAACTGTCTTTCCATCGTCATTTAATCTCATGTAAAATGCTTTAATTTTTGAAGGATAATCATAAATAATAACAGGAGACTTGAAATGCTTTTCAACTAAAAATCTTTCATGTTCACTTTGAAAATCACATCCCCATTCATCCAATAAATATTTAAATTTTTTCTTTTTATTATAATTAGAATTTCTAAGTATTTCAAAAGCTTCACTATATGATAGTCTAACAAACTCATTATCAATAGTGAACTTAATTTTTTCAATAAGAGTAAATTCACTTCTTTCATTCTTTGGTTTTTGACTTTCTTCTTTTAAAAGTCTTTGATCCAGAAAAGCTAGATCTTCGGAACAGTTATCTAAAATGAATTGAAGTATATTCTTTAAAAAAGATTCTGCTAAATCCATATTATCATTAAGATCATAAAATGCCATTTCAGGCTCAATCATCCAAAATTCTGAAGCATGACGTGAAGTATTAGAATTCTCTGCTCTAAAAGTTGGTCCAAATGTGTAGACATTTCCAAGACCTAAGGCATATGTCTCTGCCTCTAATTGACCCGAAACAGTTAAACTTGTTTTTTTTCCAAAAAAATCTTTAGAATAATCAGTTCCTTTAGTGTCAATTTGATCATCACTTAATGTTGTAACCTTAAACATTTCTCCTGCACCTTCAGCATCATTAGATGTAATTATAGGTGTATTTATATAGTTAAAATCTTTTTTATTAAAAAATTCATGAATTCCAAAAGCAAGTTTTGATCTAATCCTCATTACAGAACTAAATGTTGAAGTTCTAATTCTAAGATGAGCTTGCTCTCTAAGAAACTCAAAGCTATGTTTCTTTGGCTGAATAGGATATTTATCAGGATCTGATTCTCCTAATATTTCAATACTTGATATTTGAATCTCAAAATTTTGACCTTTTCCTATACTCTTTACTAAATTACCTTTTACTTTTATAGAGCATCCAATACTTATTTTTTTTATGATTTTCTCATCTATTGAGGAATCTAATATTACACATTGAATATTTTTTATTGTAGACCCATCATTTAATTCTATAAATTTTTTTGCTCTAAAAGCTCGAACCCAACCACCAATAAGAATATTTTTATCAATATCAGGTGAAGTGAAAATATCTTTAATTTTTACTAGATTCATATATTATAGAGTTAGAATATCTTTCTCCTTAAGCGAGTACATTTCATCTACTTTTTTAATGTATTTATCAGTTAATTCTTGAGTATCAATTTCAAGATTTGATTTTAAGTCATCTGAAATTTCAAGATTTTTAATTTTATTATTAGCATCCTTTCGAGAATTTCTAATACTAACTTTAGCAGATTCTGATTCTGATTTGGCTAACTTAGTCAGCTCAATTCTCCTTTCCTCTGTCAAAGGTGGAATGTTAATTAGTAATGATTCGCCGTTATTAACAGGATTAAGCCCAAGATTAGAGTTTATTATACTATTCTCAATTACATCAAGCATATCTTTTTCCCATGGTTGAATACTAATCGTCTGACCATTTGGTGTATTTACTGAGGCAACTTGAGTTAATGGAGTCATATTTCCATAATATTCAACTGTTATCCCTTTGAGCATTATAGGGTTTGCTTTACCAGCTCTAATTTTTGCTATTTCAGTTTCCAAATGACTTATTGCAGCCATCATATTTAACTCTGCACTTTCAATTATTTCTTGATTATTTTCCATATTTAAGAATTATTTAGAAACTTTTGTTCCAATTTTTTCACCCATTATTACTTTAGTCAAATTACCTCTAGTATTCATGTCAAAAACAATTATTGGAAGCTCATTTTCCTTACTTAGGGTAAAAGCAGTTGTATCCATTATCTTCAATCCTTTTTTGATAGTTTCCTCAAAGGAGATATTATCAAATTTTATTGCTTCTTTATTTACTTCAGGATCTTCATTATAAATACCATCAACTCTAGTACCTTTTAAAATAACTTCAGCATTAATTTCAATTGCCCTAAGCACAGCAGCAGAATCTGTTGTAAAATATGGATTGCCAGTTCCAGAGGCAAAAATTACAACTCTTCCTTTCTCTAGATGTCTAGTAGCTTTCCTTTTAATAAATGGCTCTGCAATTGATTCCATCTTAATTGCAGACTGAAGTCGTGTCGGAATTTCAATGCTTTCTAAAGCATTTTGCAGTGCTAAACCATTTATAACTGTTGCTAACATCCCCATATAATCAGCTTGAACTCTATCAATTCCATCTTTAGATCCTGTCAAACCTCTAAAAATATTTCCTCCGCCAATAACAATTGCAATTTCAACACCTTCTTTATGAATTTGCTTTATTTCTTCCGCATACTCTACAAGTCTATCATTATCAATACCATAAGAGTTTTTTCCTAAAAGAGCTTCTCCACTTAGTTTAAGTAATATTCGATTATATTTCATTGTTTTGGAATATGCAAATATAATTATAAAGTTTTAACTTCTATTCAATCTGCAGTGCATTAAGAATAGAAAATTCTCCAATATTTATTCTCCTAAGTTCATATAAATATGAACCAGAATTCAACTTTTTACCAAAATCATTTGCAATAGATCTTATATAAGTTCCTTTTGAACAAGTAATTTTAAATTCAATATAAGGGTCTGTAAATTTGATTATTTCAAATTCATAAATATTTATTTCTCTTTCTTGAATTTCAATTTTTTTATTCTCTCTTGCATATTCATACATTCGTTTTCCATTTTTTTTAAGTGCTGAAAAAATTGGAGGCTTTTGCATTAGTTTACCAGTAAATTTTTGAGATAAATTTATTATATCGTTTTCTTTAATATGGTCATAATTAAAACTCTTATTCACTTCAGTTTCAGCATCATATGATGGAGTAGTTTCTCCAAGCTTAAATTTGCCTGTATAAGTTTTACTTAGGTTTTGATATATTGAAATTTGTTTTGTTTGCTTCCCAATACAAATAATTAACAATCCAGTAGCTAATGGGTCGAGTGTTCCCGCATGACCAACTTTAATTCTTTTAATTTTAAATTTTGATACTAATGATTTACGAATATACTTAACAACGTCAAAAGAAGTCCACGTTAGAGGTTTGTCAACCAAAAGCATTTTGCCATCTTGGATATCATCTTCCTTGATTTGATTTACATCAAATTTCTGCATTAGTCTTTCTCCTTATAAAGAATTGAAACTATACATAAAATAAAACCAGATAACACCACTAATGGAGCTAATCTAATTCGTCTAAAACTATATATTTCATCATTAAAAATTTCTGGATTTTCAGACCCTCCACCGGACATTAATATAAATCCTATTAATATTACAAGTATTGATAATAGAAGAATCTTATATCTTTTTTTATTAAATAAATATTTTTTTTTATTCATGAAATTATCTAACAAATTTTAATTTTAAATATCTCTGAGTTACGAAGTATGAACTTATAAAAGAGGTAAATATTCCGTAAAATATAATAAAACAAACTAGTATTATTAAATCATTAATTTTTGTAAAAAAATTAATTTCTTCTATTTGAAGACTTAACTGAAATATCATAATAACTAATAATAAAACTGAGACAATTGAAGACAGAAAACCAATTTTAATATAGGTCCAAATAAAAGGTTTTCGAATAAATTTACTTGTTGCACCCACTAATTGCATAGTCTTTATAATTTCTCTTTTTGAGTAAATTGAAATTTTAATAGAATTATTTATTAAGATGAAACTAGTTATGAAAAATATAACACTTAAAACTAATATCCATAAACCTATTTTTTCAAAATTAGTATTTAGAGCATTTACAAGTGGTTTGTCATATTCAACTTCTTCTATAAATTCAAAATTATTTACATTCTCTATGAATTTTTCAATAGAGTAAACATCTATTTTATTACTATACAATTGAACTGAAATTGCATCTAAAAGAGGGTTATATCCTAAAAATCCTACAAACTCTTCACCAATTTCTTTAGAAAAGTTTTCTGCTGCATCTTCTTTTGACAAATAACTGATTTCTTTAACATCATCATTTAAGTTTAGAAATTTAATCAATTGCTTATTTTCAACATCAGTACTATTATTCTTAAGATATATACTAACTAGAACATTTTCTTTAAAATAACTTTCAACAGATGTGGACTTAAGATAAATGAAACCAATTAATGATAAAGTAAATAATACAACTGTATTTATAAGAAATATTGAGATTAAGTTACTTCTTACTTTTTTAGTTTCTATTTTATTTTTAGCATCCAAACTTCAGTAAAAGTAAGAAACAAATAATAAATTAATTTTTATGTTAGTTAAATAAGTTCTTCCTTTGTGAAAATTAACTTAAAGTGAAATATAATTTTCTAGAAATAGAAAAAAAATGGCAAGAATTCTGGAAAACTAATAAAACTTATAAAGTGGGTTTTTCTTCTAAACCTAAGCTTTATGTTTTAGATATGTTTCCTTACCCATCTGGAGCGGGTCTCCATGTTGGTCATCCATTAGGTTATATAGCAAGTGATATTTACTCAAGGTATAAAAGACATAATGGCTATAATGTACTTCACCCTCAAGGATATGATTCTTTTGGACTCCCTGCTGAACAATATGCAATCAAAACAGGTCAACATCCTAAAAAGACAACTTTAGAAAACATCAATATGTATAGAAATCAATTAGATAGAATTGGTTTCTCATTTGATTGGTCTAGAGAAATAAGAACTTCAGATCCTGACTATTATAAGTGGACTCAATGGATATTTATTTTAATGTTTAATTCCTACTATTGTTCTGTTGAGAATAAAGCTAAAAGTATAGAAAACTTGATAAGTTTATTTGAGAAAGAAGGTGATAAAAAATATAAGGATGAGCTTCTGGATATGGGATATTCATTTGATCAATCAGAATGGAATAATCTTAATTTTAAAGAAAAATCAGAAATATTAATGAACTTTAGGCTTGCTTACTTAACTGATGGTGAGGTAAATTGGTGTGAAGAATTAGGTACAGTTTTGGCAAATGACGAAATAATTAATGGAGTTAGTGAGCGAGGTGGATATCCTGTTTCTAAAAGAAAAGTCAAGCATTGGTGTCTTAGAATTAGTAAATATTCTGAAAGATTATTAAATGGACTAGATAAAATAGATTGGCCAGATCCATTAAAAGAAATGCAAAGAAATTGGATTGGAAAATCTAAAGGTGTTTCATTAACTTTTCAAGTAGAAAATTCAAATAAGTCTATTGAGGTTTTCACTACAAGACCTGATACAATTTTTGGAGTTTCTTTTTTAACTGTTGCGCCAGAGTATGAAGATATATCTGACTTATCGACAGCAGATAATAAATTAGCTATTAACGAATATATTAGTGAAGTTTCAAAAAAATCTGAAAGAGAGAGACTCTCCGATGTTAAAACTGTGTCTGGTGTTTTTTCTGGTTCATATGCAATACATCCACTTAACGGAAAAAAATTACCCATTTGGATTTCTGATTATGTTTTAGCTAGTTATGGAACTGGAGCTGTCATGGGTGTTCCTGCTGGTGATCAACGAGATTTTGATTTTGCTACCAAATTTCAAATTGATATACCTAACATTTTTAAAGATAAAGACATATCAAAGGGTGCATTTTCTGATAAGACTGGTTTTGAATTAATTAATTCTGAATTTCTTGACGGAAAAGATTATGAGGATTCACTAGAAATAATAATTAGTAAAATTGAGAATGATAATATAGGCAAATCTAAAATCCAATATAAACTTAGAGATGCAACATTTAGTAGACAGAGATACTGGGGTGAACCTATTCCTATTTATTATAAAGATGGAGTTCCTAAAAATATTAGTTTGAGTGATCTTCCATTAAAACTTCCAGAAGTTGATAATTTTTTACCTACAAAAAATGGCGATTCACCTCTTGGTAACTCAAAATCATGGGCATGGAATGAAAAAGATAAAAAAGTCGTTTCAAATGATAAGATTAATAATATTGATACTTTCCCAATTGAATTAAATACCATGCCTGGTTGGGCAGGTAGTTCTTGGTATTTTCATAGGTATATGGATCCAAGCAATAATGAAAAGTTTGTCTCAGAAGATTCAAAAAATTATTGGTCTGATATAGATGTTTATTTTGGAGGGAGTGAACATGCAACGGGTCACTTATTATATTCTAGGTTTTATCAAAAATTCCTCTACGATCTTGAGTTTTTAAATAAAGATGAATATGCCAAAAAATTAGTTAATCAGGGAATGATTCTTGGGAACTCTGCATTTATTTATCGTAAATCTGGAACTTCAGAATATTTATCTAAAAATTTAATTTCTGATATCGAAATTGACAGAGTAAGAATTGACATAAAATATGTTGATACTGAAAATAAAGTAGATATTGAAGTTCTTAAGAAAATGGATAAAGATTTTAAAGATTCTCTATTTGTATTAGAAGATGATAAATTTATATGTGTTAGAGAACAGGAAAAAATGTCAAAATCAAAATTTAACGTAGTTAATCCTGATGAAATATGTAACCAGTACGGAGCTGATACATTAAGGATGTATGAAATGTTTCTTGGACCAATTGAACAGTCAAAACCATGGGATACTAGAGGTATTTCCGGTGTGCATTCATTCTTAAAAAAGTTTTGGAATTTATTTTTTAATGAAGGTGAAATAAATCTTATAGATACAGAGCCTTCAAAAGAGGAATTTAAATCTCTTCATAAAACAATTAAAAAAGTATCGGAGGATATAGAAAAACTTAGTCTTAACACTTGTATAAGTTCATTCATGATTTGTGTAAACGAACTAAGTTCAATTAACTGTAATAATCGATTAATACTTAAAGATTTATTGATACTTATTTCCCCTTTTGCACCTCATTTTGCTGAGGAGTTATGGAGTCAAATAGGCAACTCTGAGTCTATTGTTGAAGAAACATACCCTAAGTATGAGGAAAAATATTTAGTTGAGTCAGAAAAGGTTTATCCTGTTTCATTTAATGGTAAAACAAAGTTTACCCTAAATCTTTCTCTAGATTTAAATATTCAAGAAATTGAAAAAGAAGTTTTATCTCATGAGAAGACTAAATCAATCTTGAATAATAATAATCCCAAGAAAATTATAATAGTCCCTGGTAAAATTATAAATATTGTCATATGATAAATCCAGTATTTGAAATTGTTGGGTTATCAGCTGCATTTCTAACAACTTCAGCGTTTATACCTCAGGTGTATAAGATATACAAAGAAAAAAATGCCGATGGTATTTCTTTAACGATGTATATTATATTATTCACAGGAGTTATTCTTTGGTTTATTTATGGAATTTTAATAGGCAGCCTGTCTATAATTATTGCTAACGGAGTAACAGCGTTATTACAACTAAGTATAATTATATTTAAGTTAAAAAATTGATAATTTTTTTTACATCATTAGAGTTTATATAAATTTGTATAAAACAATAATATATGTTCTACTTTGATCCCCTTTACTTTCTAATAGTTGGTCCTATTTTTGCACTAAGTTTTTACGTTCAAAATCAACTTAAATCAAAATTTAAAAAATTCTCTAAGCAACCCTTATCTGCAAACCTTACTGGTAAAGAAGTAGCCGAAAAGATGTTAAATGACCATGGCATATATGATGTTAAAATTATTTCTGTAAAAGGTCAACTTTCAGATCATTATAATCCCCAAAAAAAAACAGTTAATTTAAGTGAGAGTGTTTATAGTAAAAGTAATACAGCAGCAGTTGCTGTAGCTGCTCATGAATGTGGTCATGCGGTTCAGCATGCCAAAGGATACGAGTGGTTAAAAATGAGGTCGATTCTTGTCCCCATGGTTGGAGTAAGTTCGAATTTGGGTATTTGGATTCTTCTTGGTGGAGCTTTTTTAATGCAAGGTTCACCATTACTGGGAGAGTCTCTTGTTTCTCTTGGAATTTTAGCTTTTGCTACTGGTACTTTATTTAGTTTAGTTACCCTACCAGTTGAATTTGATGCAAGTAAAAGAGCTATTTACTGGCTCGAAAGAAAAAGAATCGTAAATCAAAGAGAACTCGTTCAATCTAAAGAAGCATTAAATTGGGCAGCAGGAACATATGTTGTAGCAGCTTTAGCTTCGATTGCTAATCTTGTTTACCTATGGTTTAGATTTGGAAGAAGAAATTAACCTTTAATATATTTATCGATTGCCATAGCCATTGATGGCGAAATCTCTGTAGGTGCTTTGATATCAATTCTTAAGCCCTTAGACTTTGCTGCTTCTTCAGTAGTATTACCATACACAGCAATTAGAGTTTTGTTTTGCTCAAAATCAGGAAAATTTTTGAATAAAGATTCAATTCCTAATGGGCTAAAAAATACAAGAATATCATAATAAACATCTCTTAAATCAGATAAGTCACTCACTACTGTTTTATATAATTGTGCACGATCCCATGAAATTTCAAAAGAATCTAATGTTTTAATTATTTCTGGGTTTAAGCTGCCTGAGGTAGGTGCTAGAAATTTTTCTTTATTAAATTTTAAAAATGTAGCTTCAAGGTCCATGAAATTATTATTACCAACATAAATCTTACGTTTTCTGTAAACCACATATTTTTGAAGATAATAAGCTACTGCTTCTGATTGACAAAAATATTTAGTTTGGTCAGGAACTTTAAACCTCATTTCTTCGGTAATTCTAAAAAAATGATCAACAGAATTTCTGCTCGTTAAAATAACATTATGAAATTTTGAAAAGTCAACTCTTTGAGCTCTTACTTCTTTGGCAGTTAAACCTTCTACATGAATAAATTTTCTAAAATCAATTTTAACTTTATGCTTACGTATTAATGATGAATATGGAGAGTTTTCATTAGTAGGTTCAGGCTGAGATATTAAAATAGTTTTAATACTCATATGATAATCTTAGGTTGGAAACAAATCTTGATATAACCATATCCAAGGGGCTAGTTTGAACGCACAAAGATACAAAATAAAATATATAACTTCTTTCAGTTCAGACTTTATAATTAAACTCAAATAGTTTTTAGCCTGAAAAATAAAATGTAATCCAATTAATATTATAAAAGTATTATTCAAATAATCAATAGTATAAAAGGAGTTTAAGTTGTAAACAACGAAGTTGAAAAATAATAATAGTCCTATTATAATATTTATAATATAGTTTTTGAAAAAAATAAACTTAAGCTTAGAGCTTAAAAAAATTTCTAGGACATATTTAATAATTAAAAATCTAATCAAAAGCATTAAAAAAATTAATGAATTAATAGAAAGAAAATCTAAAAATAGTTCTGTACTCAGTCCTTCACTCTTAATAGATCCATCAAAGACACTAGATCCAATGTAAACTATAATTACTCCATTTATAAGGAAAAAAAAGAATATATAGAAATAATGTAAATAGTCTATTTTACCATGAAGGTTAAGATCATCGGGATTATAAGGAAAGAAAATATTAGTAAAGTGATAATATGCACTTCTAAATAAATAAAGTAATTTTACTTTTTGAAAAAAAGTAAAAAAATAAAATATTATTATTAAAATTAATACAAAGAAACTTGTTATATCTTGATTCTGAATCATTATTTATATTATGGTATAAACAAAACTATGGAATAACTAGTAAATAATATGAAAGGCAATAGTTTAATTATAATACCAACTTTCAATGAATCTGAAAACATTGAATTAATTATTAATAAAATTCTTTTATTAAACGACAGTAATGATATTTTAGTTGTTGATGATAATTCTCCAGACGGAACATCTAAGATTGTTTCAGATTTAAAAAAAGAAAACATAGATAGAATTTTTTTGATAGTTAGAGACAATAAATTAGGATTAGGATCTGCATATAAGGAAGGATTCAATTGGGCCTTAAACAAAAACTATTCATATATTTTTGAAATGGATGCTGATCTATCTCACGATCCAGAAGAAATTGTAAACCTTAAAGAATTATTAATTAATAGTGATTCTGATGTTGCTATAGGTTCTCGATATTTAGATGGTGTAAGTGTAGTGAATTGGCCTTTATCAAGGATTTTTCTTTCATATTTTGCCAATATTTATGTGAGAATAATTACTGGGATGCCCATCAAAGATGCAACTTCTGGCTTCATTGGCTATACTAATGAGTCTTTATCTTCTTTAAATATCGATAATATAAAATTTAACGGTTATGCATTTCAAATTGAAATGAAATTTAAACTATGGAAAAAAAACTTTAAATTAAGGGAACATCAAATAATTTTTGTGAATAGAAAATCAGGAAAATCTAAAATGGATAAGAACATTATTTTTGAAGCTATTTTTGGTGTAATTAGATTAAAACTAAATTCGATATTTAAAATAGATGAATAAGCTTCTTATAAAAAATGCCACAATTATAAATGAAGGTAAAAGATCTTCAAAGGATATATATATTGAAGGTGAGTATATAAAAGAAATAAAATCGAATATTGATACAGATGAAAATATTGAAACAATAAATGCAAAAGGATTTTTAGTGATTCCAGGTATGATTGATGACCAAGTTCATTTTCGTGAACCTGGCCTTACTCATAAAGGAAATATAAGAACCGAATCTCAAGCTGCAATCGCAGGGGGTGTTACTTCATATATAGAGATGCCTAACACAATTCCAAATACGACTTCTATTGAGGAATTTAATAAAAAGATTCAAACTGCTTCAAATAATTCATTCTCTAATTTCTCTTTCATGTTTGGTGGAACAAATGAAAATATTGACGAAATTAAAAAAATTGATAAATCAGAAGTTGCAGGAATTAAACTTTTTTTGGGCTCTTCAACGGGTAAAATGTTAATAGACAACCTTCAGTCAATTGAAAATATTTTTAATAGTACATCATTACCAATATCAGCCCATTGTGAAGATGAGCAAACCATTAAAGACAATACTGAATATTTTAAGGATTTGTATAATAATGATATTCCAATGGAAATTCATCCAAAAATAAGAAGTGAAAAGGCATGTTACAAAAGTTCAGAATTTGCTGTTACATTAGCAAAAAAAACAGGGGCTAGATTAAATGTATTTCATATTTCAACTGCGAAAGAGCTAAACCTATTTGATAATAAAGTTCAAATAAAAGATAAAAACATAACTGCTGAAGTATGTGCTCATCATTTATGGTTCACTGATAAAGATTATGAAAAACTAGGTTCAAGAATTAAATGGAATCCAGCGATAAAAACCCAAACTGATAAGGATGCTCTTTGGAAAGCAATTAATGATGATACAATAGATATTATAGCTTCAGATCATGCGCCGCATACGGAAGAAGAAAAAAATAATGACTATTTAAGCTGCCCTTCTGGAGGTCCAATGGTTCAGCATACAATTTTATCTCTTTTGCAAAATTGTGAAAAATATGGAGTATCAATTGAAAAAATTGTTGAAAAAATTTCTCATAATCCTTCGATTATTTTTGAGATAAATAAAAGAGGGTTTTTAAGAGAAGGTTATTATGCAGATATCGTTATTATTGATACTAATACTCCTACCTTAGTTACAAAAGATTCATTGCTATATAAATGTGGTTGGTCTCCATTTGAAGGAGTCAAATTTAACAATTCAATTAATAAAACAATAATTAATGGAAGAATTGCATATGCTGATAGTAAAATAAATTCAGTTCCTTGGGGAAAAAAATTAAGTTTCAAAAGATGAAAAAATATTTGATATTTTTTATTTTGGTTACAGGATGTTACTCTGATATTCCTGATAATCTAATAAGTGAAAAAAAAATGGAAAGTATTATTTTTGATATTATGATTTTGAATGCATCAAGTGGTTATGACTTAAAAATTGATAATAATCTATTGAGTGATGAATTAATTTTTAAAAAGTATGATATAGATAGTTTACAGCTTTATGAAAGTGAGCTTTATTACTCACGAAATCCTAAAATTCATTTTGATATCTACTCAAATGTTAAAAAAAGGATTACTAGGTCTATAGATAGTTTAAAAAATATTAAATGATGAAAGAATTTATAAAAGAATTAAAGTGGAGAGGAATGTTGCATGATGTTATACCTGGAACAGAAGAACACTTATCTAAAAATAAAACAATTGGATATATTGGATTTGATCCTACATCTGACTCACTTCACATTGGAAGTTTAGTCCCAATATTTATATTAAAGCATTTTCAAAATGCTGGTCATACTCCTATTGTACTATTAGGCGGAGCAACGGGAATGATAGGTGATCCATCTGGAAAGTCTGATGAAAGAAATTTACTTGATAAGAAAATTTTAAAGTATAATGAAAAGAAATTAAAGCTTCAGTTTGAAAAGTTTCTAGATTTTAAATCAAACATACCTAATAAAGCTTTATTGGTTAACAACTATGACTGGATGAGTAAATTTTCAATTATTGATTTTTCTAGAGATATAGGAAAACATATAACTGTAAATTATATGATGGCAAAAGAATCAGTTAAAAAAAGAATTTCAAAAGATACAACTCAGGGAATGTCATTTACGGAATTCACATATCAACTTATTCAAGGATATGACTTTTTATATTTATACAAAGAGATGAACTGTCAACTTCAAATGGGAGGAAGTGACCAGTGGGGAAATATTACTACTGGTACTGAACTTATTAGAAGAAAAGAAAATAAAAAGGCTTATGCTATGACATGTCCATTAATTAAAAAATCAGATGGATCGAAGTTTGGTAAGTCAGAGGGGGGTAATATTTGGCTTGATAAAAATAAAACCTCAGTGTATAAATTCTATCAATATTGGCTTAATATAACTGATGAAGATGCGATTAGCTATATTAAAGTTTTTACTTTTCTTTCAAAAGATAAAGTTGAAGATCTAATACAAGAGCATAATAAAGATAAAGCAAGAAGAATACTTCAAAATAAAATTGCTGAAGTTGTAACTATAATGGTTCACGGAGAGCAAGATTTAAATAATGCAATTAGGGCTTCAAAGGTTCTTTTTGGGAAATCAAGCAAAGAAGATTTAGAGTCTCTAGATGAAAACACTTTTACTGAAATATTTGAAGGTGTTCCTAGTTCAACAATTTTAAAATCTAAACTATCAAAAGGGATAGAAATTGAAAATTTATTAGCTTCAGATACTAATTTCCTTAAGTCTGTTAGTGAAGCAAGAAGGTCGCTGAAAGAGAATTCTATTTCTGTAAATAAAAATAAAATTTCTGAAAACTATAAGGTCTCAAATTCGGATTTAATTAATAACAAATATGTATTACTCCAAAGGGGTAAAAAAAACTACTATTTACTTATAGTTAACTAATTGTTTAGTAACCATTAAATTATTAAAAATTTTATTTTAAGTTTTTTATATTCACTAAATTACATTATATGAAAAAATCTGATATAAAAATTCTTTGTGTTGATGATGAACCTGATATTTTAGAAATTTTAAAATATAACTTATCTAATGTAGGATATGATATATACATAGCTAATGACGGTTTATCTGCAATAAAAAAAGCCAAAGAAATAATTCCAAATTTAATAATTATGGATATCATGATGCCTAAGATGGATGGAATTCAGGCGTGTGAAAATCTTAGGGCAAATGAAAAATTTAATGATACTATAATTATGTTTTTAACTGCTAGAGGAGAAGACTTTTCTCATCTTGCCGCATATGAGGCTGGAGCCGATGATTATGTTACTAAACCTGTTAAACCAAAAATTCTAATATCAAAAGTAAAAGGTCTTTTAAGAAGATTTAAAAAGGTTAACGATAATGACATTGCTATAATTGAGCTTAATAATATAATAATAGATAAAGAAAAGTATAAAGTATATATATCAGGAAATAATCTTGATCTCCCTAGAAAAGAATTTGAACTTCTTTATTTATTGGCTTCAAAACCTGATAAAGTTTTCAAAAGAGAAAAAATTATGGAAAACGTATGGGGGGGGGAAGTGGTTGTTGGTGACAGAACAATTGATGTCCATATCAGAAAGTTAAGAGAAAAATTAGGAGATAAATATATAAAGACAATTAAGGGTGTTGGGTATAAATTTGTAACTGATTAATGAAACTTCCTTTCAAATTAAAATCTAATCCCCCAGCCTTTAGAGCATCTCTATATATTACATTTACAGCTTTTGCCCTTGACTTTATTTTTAAGTTAGTTTATAATACTAATCCTGAAAGTGAAGTTTCATACCTTTTAACCTTTATTTATTTTCTTATTCTTTTTCTTTTAATAAGAATAACTCTAGAAATTTTCATTAGAACGTATATTAAAAATGAAGAAGAAAGAAGATCTGAGATAAATATTTTAAAAGATCAAGAAAATTATCGAAGAGAGTTTCTAGGAAATATATCCCATGAGTTGAAAACACCTTTATTTACTATTCAAGGCTATATTTTAACTTTAGTTGAAGGGGGTGCATTGAAAGATAAAAAGGTAAGAGATAAGTATCTAAGGAGAGCTGCAAAAGGTGTTGATAGAATAATTTCTATAGTAAAAGATTTAGATTTAATAACTCAATTTGAATCAGGAATTAAAACTGTAGACAGATCAGAATTTAATATTTATGAGTTAATTGTCAATGTGTTTGATTTATTAGAATTTGAGTCTGAAAAGAATAACATATCACTTAAATTAGAAAACATTAAAGATCCTCTAATTTATGTTAATGCTGACCAGGAAAGAATTCTTCAGGTACTTACAAATCTAATTGTAAATTCTATTAAATATGGGTCTAATAATGGATATACAAAGGTTCTAGTAGAGGATTATAATAAAGAAAAAGTAATTGTTAGGGTAATTGATAATGGTGAGGGAATAGAGCAAGAACATTTACCAAGATTATTTGAGAGGTTTTATAGAATTGATAAAAATAGATCTAGAAAAAAAGGTGGTTCAGGTCTAGGTTTATCAATTGTAAAGCATATAATTGAAGCACATCAAGAAGAGATTTTTGTAGAAAGTAAAATTGGAGAAGGAACGGAATTTTCTTTTACATTACAAAAGCCTAAAACTTCTTCTACAAAAATTGAAATTTAATTATTTATGAGTCAGAAAGATTTTTTTTTTAGAGTTTATGATGTTGTTAAGACTATTCCTGCAGGACGAGTTACGACTTATGGTTTTATTGCAAAAAAGCTAGGTTCAGCATCAAGCTCTAGGACAGTTGGATGGGCTCTTAATGCCTGTCATAACGACTCATCAATCCCTGCTCATCGTGTTGTTAACAGAAATGGATATTTAACTGGAAAACACCATTTTAAAGGGTTTGATTTGATGAGACAATTATTAGAAAATGAAGGAATTAAAATTGATGATGATAAAGTAATTGACTTTGAAGACAAACTTTGGATTCCTCAATAATTAATAAAATTTTAGGTTTTTAAGTTATTACTTACTAGTATATTTGCATTATATTTTAATGGATTTAAACAAAAAAAATATAATTAAAACTTTAGAAAAAATCACTTTTTCTGGGGAAGCTGATAACATTGTCTCTTCTGGAGTGTTGCAGAACGTTCAGGTATTTGGAGACCAGGTAGATATAGGGTTATTAGTTAGTAATCCAGCTCTTCAAGCAAGAAAAAGATTAGAAGTAGATATAATGAAAATTATACATTCTGATATCTATGAAAAAGCAAAAATTAAAATTACTTGTGAAGTACAGAAAAAAGTAAAAAATCCAGATTCTGATAATAGTGATAATTCTGAATCTTCAGATGTTAACATTTCATCTGAGGCTAAAAAAATATTAGGTGTTGATTCAATTATTGCAATTTCGTCAGCTAAAGGTGGAGTTGGAAAATCAACGTTAACAGTTAATTTAGCTGCATCTCTTGCTAAGAAAGGATGTAAAGTAGGAATTTTAGATGCAGATATATATGGCCCTTCAGTTCCAACTATGATGGATGTAGAAGGATATGTTCCAAAGGCAGTTAAGATTAACGATGTTTCAAAGATTGAGCCTGCTGAAAGTTATGGTGTTAAAATAATGTCGATTGGTTTTTTCACCAAACTAGATCAAGCTGTTGTATGGAGAGGACCAATGGCATCTAAAGCTCTTAATCAAATGATTTTTGATACTAATTGGGGAGACTTAGATTTCTTATTTTTGGATTTACCTCCTGGGACAGGTGACATTCATTTAAGTTTAGTGCAAGCTCTTCCAATTAACGGAGCTATTATAGTTAGTACTCCTCAAAATGTTGCTTTAGCTGATGCAAGAAGAGGAATAAAAATGTTCCAACAAGATAGTATTTCAGTACCAATTTTAGGTCTAATAGAAAATATGGCTTATTTTCAAGCTGAAGAATCAGATGAAAAAAATTATATTTTTGGAGAAGCTGGAGTAAAGTATTTATCTAAAGATCTAAATATTGAATTTTTGGGTGAAGTCCCAATATATAAGAGTCTGCGAGAGGCATCTGACTTTGGTAGGCCGGCATCTTTGCAAGAATCAACTGATGTTAGCAAAGTTTTTGATAATATATCTAAAAGTGTGGTTGAACAACTCTTAAAAAGAAATAAAGATTTACCTCCTACTAAAGTTGTAGAAATTACTAATTTAGTGGGGTGCTCAGCAATTAAAAAATAATGTCCAAGCTAGAAACAAAAATATTAACTGCATTAGACGAAATACGACCTTTCTTAGTTCAAGATGGCGGGGATATATCTCTTTCGTCAATTAGTGGTTCTACTGTTAAAGTCGAATTGCATGGAGCATGTGTTAACTGTAAGGTTAATCAAATGACTCTAAAAAATGGAGTCGAAACTACTATAAAAAAATATGCTCCTGAGATAAAAGTTGTTGAATCTGTTCTTCCTCTTTCAAAATGATTAAGACTGACATACTGATAATTGGTGGCGGGCCAACTGGTCTTTTTAGTGTTTTTGAAGCCGGTCTTCTAAAAATGAAATGTCATATTCTTGATTCACTTGCTGAACCTGGAGGTCAATGTATAGAGCTATATCCTAAAAAGCCTATATATGATATTCCTGCATATCCTGAGATAATTGCAGGTGATTTAATCAAAAACTTATTAGAACAAATTAAACCTTTTAATCCCTCTTACACTCTAGGTGAGACAGCTCTTATACTGGATAAAATTAAAGATGGTTCATTTAAAGTTACTACTGATAAAGGAACTGAAATTTTTGCTAAAATAATCGCAATAGCAGGTGGACTAGGAACTTTCACTCCAAGGAAACCAAAAATATCTAATTTGATTGAATATGAGAATAAAGGAGTTCTTTATATGATTAAAAATCCAGATCAATTTAAGGATAAAACAGTAATCATTGGAGGGGGTGGAGACTCTGCATTAGATTGGACAATTCATTTATCCCAAATTGCAAAGAAAGTAATTCTAGTTCACAGAAGAAATGAATTTAGAGGTGCTAATGATTCTGTAGCCTCAGTCCAAGAGCTTAAAGATTCTGGTAAAATTGAAGTCATAACCCCAGCTCAAATAACTAACCTTAGTGGAATTAATAAATTAGAGTCAGTAACCTTAAATCAAGACGGAAATAATTCAATAATTGAAACTGATTATTTTATCCCATTATTTGGCCTAGTTCCTAAGCTAGGTCCTATCAAGGATTGGGGTCTTGATATTGAAAATAACGGAATAAAGGTGAATAATAGTCTTGACTACCAAACTAATATTGAAGGTATATATGCGATAGGTGATGTTAACACTTACCCAGGTAAATTAAAGTTGATTTTAAGTGGTTTTCACGAAGCAGCTGTGATGTGTCATAGTGCTTATTCAAGATTAAATCCAGACAAAAAAAATTCCCTTAAATACACAACTGTATCAGGAGTTGAAGGATTCGATGGAACTATAAAAGAGGCAAAAAAATCACAAATAAGTAAGATTGATTAAATTTTATTTATAAAATTATTGAAAGGATCCTTAAATTCAATACCGTTATTAGTCCTCAAGATTGATAATTTATTAAAACTTTCAAGTCCCCAAAGTATAAATTCAATAAAGAAAAATCTATCATTTTCATCTAAGTCTTTAACATACTTATCTATGATAGTTCTAGCATCTATAATTTCTAAAAGTAATTCCTCATATTCATTATCATTTAGGCTGTCACCTATCACTAGTTGTTTTTGAGTAAACCATTCTAATAAAGAATCATATGGAGTTTCTTCACCAGGTTTAGATAATTTTTCAATTTTAGGAAAATATTTATTAAATAGTGATTTAACAGCATCTGAAATTAAGTTATATGATACTTGTTCAGCACCTTCTTCCTCTCCTTCATAAACTAGTTCAACTTTTCCGTTAATTGAGGATATAACTGAATTAAAGTCTGACATTCTAATAGAGGTTTTCTTTTCATTATTTATTATCATTCTTCTTTCTGCTGAGCTAACTAGGTTTTGTAAACTAGTTATACTCATTCTGGCACTTACCCCACTTTTTTTATCTACAAGATCACTTTCTCGTGCTTCAAATGAAATTTGTTCAATGATATCTCTAGCAATTTCAGGAATATGAATCTTTGAAATAACCTTAGAGTCTAATTTTGATTCTTGTTCAGTAATTTTTTTAGCAATTTCAATTGATTCAGGATAATGAGTTAATATCTGTGACCCAATTCTGTCCTTTAATGGGGTGACAATAGTACCTCGATTTGTATAATCTTCAGGGTTGGATGTGAAAATAAATTGAATATCAAGTGGAAGTCTAACTTTAAATCCACGTATTTGAATTTCTTTTTCTTCAAGAATTGAAAATAAGGATACTTGAATTCTAGGCTGCAAATCAGGTAATTCATTAAGAACAAAAATACATCTATGAGCTCTTGGAATCAAACCAAAATGAATTACCTCTTCATCAGAGTATGATAATTTAAGGTTAGTTGCCTTGATTGGATCTATATCACCAATTAAGTCAGAAACAGTAACATCAGGAGTTGCAAGTTTTTCATAAAATCTTTCAGTTCTATGCAGCCAATCAATTTCCGTTTCGTCTCCATTAATCTTAATTTTTTCTAATGAACTTTTAAAGATTGGGTTTATAGGATCATCATTAGTTTCAGAATCTTTAATAATAGGAATCCATTCATCTAGAAGGTCTATACATGTTCTTGCTAGTTTTGTTTTAGCTTGACCTCTAAGGCCAAGAAGATTAATACTATGATTTGAAAGAAATGCTCTTTCAACACTTGGAACAACAGTTTCTTCATATCCTATTAAATCTGAAAAAACATTCTTTCCTTTTGATAAGTTTAATCTAAGGTTGTCTGTAATCTCTTGATTTAGAGTTTTTTGCTTATAATTGCTGGATTTTAACTCACCAACTGTTTTTAATTTGGGTTTATTCATCATCTTAATTTTTGTCTTCTGTTTTTATCATAGTCTTCAAATACCATTTCACTTAATCCATCTATCCCTGTATAAAATGCTTTACCATTATTTACCTCTGAAAATTTCTTTACAAAAGTTTGGAGATAAGGATCGCTGGCAATCATAAATGTAGTAATGGGTATATTATTTTTTTTTGCTTCTCTCGCTCTATTGTAACATTGATCTAAAATGTAATTATCAAGCCCTGCACTATTTTTATAAAAACCATCCTTGGTAAACATACAACTAGGTTTTCCGTCAGTTATCATGAAAATTTGCTTATTATTATTTTTTTTTCGTCTTAAAATATCAAAAGCAAGATCAAGTCCAGCTACCGTATTAGTATGGTATGGACCTACCTTTAAATATGGTAAATCTTTTATATTAATTGGTTTAGCTTCATCACCAAAAGATAAAATATCGATAGTGTCTTTGGGGAATTTAGTTTTGATATACTCTACTAGTGCCATTGCAACTTTTTTAGCTGGAGTTATTCGATCCTCTCCATATAATATCATACTATGACTAATATCAATCATAAGTACAGTACTCATTTGGGAATTATGGTTAGAGTCCCAAACAACTATGTCCTCTTTCTTAAGAGTTAAATCATTTTCGCCAGAAGAAATAATTGCATTTTTTAAGCTTTCAGTTAAAAGTATTTTATCCAGAGGATCACCAAATTCAAAATTTTTAATGTTTAAATTATCATCACTTCCTGATGATGAATATTTTGTCTTATGATTACCGTTTTTTGTCTTCTTTAATTTGCCAAATAGATGTTTTAACACATGTTTCCTCAGAAGTCTCTCAGTTTTTGAGCTAATTTTAAAAGTATCTCCACTTTCGCCAATTTGTTGGGAAACAAATCCTTTATTTAATAAATCATTTACAAAATCATCAATAGTATAATCTTCATCAGTTAATTTATACTCTTTGTCTAACTCTCTAAGCCAATCAATAGCTTCATCAAAGTCTCCTGAAGTATGAATTATCAATTCCTTGAAAATATTAAATAATTTTTCAAATGGGGAAAGATTAGGCTCCTTGAATGTGCTAAATTTAAATGCTGATTTTTTCAAGATTTTATATTGAAAGTAATTCACTTCAAATTAAAGAAATAAAATTCATCTTAGAGTTTATCTTTCTTATATTTAAATGATTTTTAACAATATTTAAATGATTGAACAAGATTTTATCTGTACTGATGATTTCGAAGCAAATGGAATTGTAAAATGGAAATCTCCAAGTAATATAGCTTTAGTGAAATATTGGGGCAAAAAAGATAATCAAATACCTCAAAACCCTTCAATAAGCTTCACACTCTCTAAATCTAATACAACCACCTCAGTTGAATTTAAACCTAAAAAAAACAATGAAAACAATATACTTTTTGATTTTCATGATATAAAAAACCACCCTTTTGGTCAAAAGATTAAATTATTCATTTCGAGTATTGATAAATATTTCCAATTTTTAAAAAATCATGATCTTCACATTAAGTCACAAAATAATTTCCCTCATAGTAGTGGAATTGCTTCATCAGCATCTTCAATGTCTTGTTTATCATCATGCTTGGTTGATATTGAATCACTAAACTCAAAATCAAAGGATGATTCATATTACATAAAAAAGAAATCTTTTATCGCTAGGTTAGGTTCTGGAAGTGCCTCTAGAAGTATAGAAGGTCCAATAACTCTTTGGGGATCTTCAAGCTCGTATTTGGGTTCTTCTGACTTATATGCAATTAATATTTCGGATGATGTTAACAAAGTTTTTCACGACTATCAAAATTCAATTTTAATTATTGATCCAGGTGTCAAGAAAATATCTAGTTCGATTGGGCACAAATTAATGAATGAGAATCCATTTTCCAATACAAGATTTGATTTAGCTAGAAATAATATTTCAAGACTAAAAGAAATTTTCAAGTCTGGTCATCTGGATGATTTTATAAATCTGACGGAGTCTGAAGCCCTTATGATTCATTCATTGATGCTTTCCTCAAACCCTTATTTTATATTAATGAAACCTAATACTCTAGAGGTTATACAAAGAGTATTAGAATTCAGAAGAGAAACTAAGTTGCCTATTAGTTTCACACTTGATGCTGGTTCAAATGTTCATTTGTTGTATCCAATTTCTGTAAAAGAATCTATTCAAAAATTTATTGAAGCAGATTTACTAAAATTTTGTAAGTCTAATACTCATATTCATGATAGTTTAGGTATGGGGTCAGAGAAACTAATGTAATGGATAAAAACTTTTATTACTCAAAAATATTATTGTTTGGAGAATATGGAATTATGTTAAATTCTGATGCCTTATCAATTCCATTTAAAAAATTTTCCGGAT
>NTKQ01000004.1 GCA_002457075.1 Cryomorphaceae bacterium MED-G11 | reverse complement strand
GCTGACCTAGATAATGATGGTATTCCAAACGTTAATGATAAATGTCCAAATGAAGCAGGATCAAAAGAATTTGGTGGATGTCCTAAACTTCCTGGATCTTTATCAAGTTTTTTAAATAATTATTCAGAATTTTTCTTTGATTTTGATAGTTATGAAATAGATGACACACAAAGAATTAATATCACTAACTTAAGTAAGATACTCATGAAATATGAGTATATAAAAATTAATATTGATGGGCATGCATCATCTGAAGGTGAGTCAGACTATAATATGTTATTATCTAACAGAAGATCTATAAACATAAAGAATTCTCTAATTCAAGATGGTATTAATGATTCTAGGCTAGATGTAAAAGCATTTGGAGAAGAACTACCTAGCTATGCAAATATGCCACTAAGCGAAAGAAAGAAAAACAGAAGAGTTATTATTTCTGTTGATATGGACCTTTAAGAAATCTCCCAACCCTCTCTGTATTCTCTGGTTAAGAATTGATTTGCTTGGTCCAAATTAGTAATTACCATTTTATCACTATCGTACATTAACTGTTTTTTACCAATAAATACATTACTTCTAGGAGATCTTTTAAGAAGACTACTTCTAATTGCAACATTACCAAGTAAAACTACCTCAGATAATGGACCTGCAAAATCAAAATTCGAAGTAAGATTTCTATGCTTATCACTTCCATATCCATCTTTAACTGCATCAATCCAATAGCTTTGATGACCAAATTCTACTGAATTTATTTCAGATATTTTTCCTTTTTCAACAACTCCATCTTGTCCATTAATATATAATCTAGCATTGATCCCATAATTATCACTCCAGATTATACCATTTTCCCCCATCATTAAAACTCCATTATCACCTATATCTTCTTTATCAGTTATTAAATCAGGATGAGAAGGACGAATACCACCATCCATCCATATCATTTTAACCTCTGAATCATTTAAATCTGAAGGTCTAAATTTATATGTAACATAAGAGCTTGAAGGACAAGCTTCTTCAATTAAAGGAGATGGGGTGAAAGCCTTAGCATATGGTAAATTTGAAATACTTGCCTCAACACTAAATGGCTCAAATAACCCAAGAGCCTTAACAGGAACATCCATAATATGACATCCCATATCTCCTAAAGCACCAGTTCCATAATTCCAAAATCCTCTCCAATCAAAAGCATGGAGACCAGGAGTATACTCTCTATTTTCAGCAGGTCCAATCCATAAATCCCAATCCATTCCTTCTGGTTTTTGTGAAGGATCAGGACTCTGCATCGCAACACCTTGAGGCCAAACGGGTCTGTTTGTCCATGTATAAACTTTAGAAACTTTTCCAATTCTTCCGTCTTTGATCCATTTTTGAATCAATACTTGTTCTGGGTTAGAAGCTCCTTGATTTCCCATTTGAGTGACAATTTTATTTTTTCTTGCCAATTCTGTCAGTATTCTAGCCTCTTTGACATTATGTGTCAATGGTTTTTGAACGTATACATGTATACCTTTTTCCATCGCAACTTTAGTGATATTGGCATGAGTATGATCTGGAGTAGAAATTGTTACTCCATCAAGACTCTCTTTCTCAAGCATTTCTCTGTAATCAGTGTAAAATTTGGCATTAGGAAATTTTTCTGCAGCAACTTGAGCTCCATATGCATTTTGATGAACATCACATAATGCAACAACATTTTCTCTACCTCCAACACTAGCATGAAGTATATCAGAATTTCCTTTTCCATGTAAACCTATTCCTGCTATATTTAATCTATCGCTTGGAGGAGTATATCCTGTTCCACCCAGTACATGTCTAGGAACTATAAATAGAGATGAAGCAAGGGCTGAATTTTTAATAAATTTTCTTCTGGATTTGTTTGTTGAGGGCATAGTAAAGTTTTATTTTTTTTCAAGTTAATAAAAAATATATAATAATTTTATTAAGTAATTAATTGTTTTTCTTAAACCAATTCTGAACTCTAAGTTTAGCATTTTCACTAATATCTACCCAAAAAAGATTAATATCTGCAAAATGATAACTTCTGATTGGTCTTAAAAAAAACTTTCCACGTACATCAGGAAGAGAAGACCAAACAATCCCATCTATTAATTTAATGTCAATATTTTTTGGAAGGATTTTTAGATCTCTAGATAAAACACCTTTGTGAGATTCTTTTTTTGCTTGTCTAGAATCATCCCATGTTATAGGATTAGTTGTAACACCTCCTTTAAACCAGTTTTCATAATTATCACTTCTTGGATATTTATTTAATTTAAAAGTATTCCACGAAACAAATCCACCGGTTTCATCAGGTGAATTCATAGGCTTAATATTAATGAATTCATCTTCAGTGACCTTAATTCCAACTAGGTATGCAGCAATTAATTTTTTTTGAAGCTCCTTGCCATCAATAAACTCTGATATAAGTCTTTTTGCATGAACAGTTCCTTGACTGTGAGAGGCGATAATAAAGGGTTTATCTTCGTTGAAGTTTTTTAAATAGTAAGTAAATGCCTCTTTTATATCATTATAAGCTAAGTCAAGAGCTTTACCGCCATCTACTTTAAATTTTTCATTAAAAACTCTAAGATGAGCTTGTCTGTAGAACGGCACGTAAAGGTTACCAGCATCTATCCATGCAGATGCTTGATATTTTACAGGCCTATTTATTACATCAGCTCTAATTTCTTCATCCCAAATATTTGAATTCCACTCTCTTTGATTTTTTCCTTCTAACAAAGTAGGATAAATAAAAAAGACGTCAGCTTCTTTTTTATTTGTATCATTTTTAAATTGAAAAATTTCATCAGGAAAATTATCAGGTAATACTGCCCAACTGTTATTGTTACTATAGTTTGGCTTTTCAATCTCTGGGCTATTTTCAAAATCATATGTTTTATATGATATTTTACATCCAGTTATAAACCACAATAGAACATATATTTTTAATAAGTTTCTTTTAAACATATTTATTTTAAATTTGTTGAATGAAAAATTTCAATACAAAAATAATTATATTTTTAATACTATTAGCTTCTATAAGTTGTAATACGAATGAAGAAATAATTTCAATCAAAAAAACTATCAATCCAATTAACAATTCAGATATTTCAGGAACTATAACATTAACTCAAAAAAATGACTCAGTATTTCTAGAAGCTCATCTATTTGGACTTGAACCAGGAACTAAGGCTATTCATATTCATGAATTTGGAGACTGTTCATCTGATGATGGACTTAGTACAGGTAGTCACTGGAATCCAACAGATACAAAACATAGTAAATGGGGAGATCCAACTGGATTTCATCTTGGTGCTATCGGAAACTTTGAAGTAGATAGTTCTGGTCATGGAATGGTAAATTTTAGTACAGACCTATGGTGTATAGGGTGTGAAGAAAATATTGATATTTTAGGAAAAGGTATTATCATACATAATGGTGAAGATGACTATGTTTCTCAACCTTCAGGTGCTTCAGGCCCAAGAATAGGATGCATGGAAATTAGTACCGAAATTCCACTTGTAACTAATTAATAGTTTTTTCTAACTCCAAAGTTATTTCATCAATGGAGTTTTTATGAATACTTCTTCTCAGAGGTTTACATATCTCCATAGAAAATATTTTCTTTCTGTTTAATATTTTTAGTCCATTTCTTTGGAATACTTCATTAAATCCTGAGAGTTTAACAGGAACTATAAGGGGGGAATTATTTTTAATGATATGAGCTGTTCCTTTTCTTACTGGCATAGAATTATCAGTTGTTCCTCTAGGAAAGGTAATAACCCAGCCATCTTTAAGAGCTAATTTAATTTTATTAGGGTCTTCAGATCTAACTTCTCTAGAAACAGATTCTCCAGAGTCTCTCCAACTTCTTTGAATTAGAATTGCCCCTGCATATGTTAAAAGTTTAGTAATAAATGATTTTCCCATAGTTTCTAATGATGCTATATAATAAAGATTAGTTTTTGGGTTAATTAGATACTTAGGTCTTTTAACAGAGTCGATTTTACCCTTAATTGACGAATTAAATACATGTAACATAGCAATTACATCATAAAAATAAGTTTGATGATTACTCACAAATAATACATTATTATCCGGAAGATTAATAAGGTTTTCTGAACCTATTATCTCAAATTTTTTACTTCTAAAAGACCTATGAGTAAGTAGGCCAACTGTTGCTATTATTAATCTTTTAAGGAAAATTGTCTGACCAAAAATATTTTTTTTCAAACTTTATTTTTATAAATCAAATATAAAAACATAAATGCTAATAGTATTTAACATTTATTTAAAATTTAATAATAATATTTTATTTAGTTTTGATTAATAATAAATAAAACTTATAATGACTATAACTCAATTAAGGTATACATTAGCTGTAGCAGAGCATGGAAATTTTACCACTGCTTCTGATAAATGTTTTGTTACTCAGCCAACACTTAGTATGCAAGTACAAAAACTAGAAGAAGAATTAGGTGTAATAATATTTAATAGATCAACAAAACCATTACAAGTAACTGAAATTGGTGAAAAGGTGTTATCTCAAGCCAGAAAAATTGTCGAAGAATCTTCAAGAATGAATGATGTAATCTCAGAAGAAAAAGGGATTATCGGAGGTACTCTTAAAGTTGGAATAATTCCAACTGTAAGCTCAACATTACTTCCTTTATTTTTAAACATCTTCACTAAAAAGCATAAAAATGTAAATTTAAAAATTGAAGAATTTAACACTGAGACTTTAAGTCAAAAATTGGAGGATAATACTATAGATTGTGCAATTGCAGCAACTCCATTAAATAATGACAGAATAATTGAAAGGCCTCTCTACTATGAGCCATTTGTTGCTTACGTTCCTGAACATCACTTTTTATCAGGCAATAAAATGCTTAACGTTAATGATTTATCAAATGGAGATTTATTAATTCTTAAAGATGGTCATTGTTTTAGAAACCAAGTGTTAAATCTATGTTCACTAGAAGACTTAAATAAGCAATATGAACTGAAAAGTGGAAGTTTTGAAACATTAATTAATCTTTCAAACAATGGGCCATGGATGACAATTATTCCATATTTACATTCAAATAATTTATCACAAAAAAATCTTCAAAATATAATACCGTTTGAAGATCCTGCTCCAGCTAGAGAAATAAGCATGATATATTCTAAAAGTCAATTAAAACTTCCTGTTATAAACGCCTTGATGACAACTATCTCATCTGTTATTAGAGGTCAAATAAAATATAATGACATAAAAATAATGTCACCAGTTTCTTAATAATAATTTCACGAGTGATTTTATTTGGCTAGAAACTATTAAAGCTTATATTTGCAACTCATTTTTCGGGGTGTAGCGTAGCCCGGTTATCGCGCCGCGTTTGGGACGCGGAGGTCGCAGGTTCGAATCCTGCCACCCCGACAAATTGAGTTTTACCCTTCTTTTCAAAAACACTTAATCTTACCATTTTAACTTTTTTAGCTTTATCGTATATTTAACTAATGACAGTTGAAAAAAAATTAATTTCAAAAAAAAAACCATTTTATCCAATTTCAAAAAAACTTGAAAGCTTTTTGAAACAACACGATAGATGGATAAATGATGTTATTTCCTATGATGATTTATTAAGATATACTGATTCTATAAATATTTATGATAAAAATGATAGGGACACACTGTGGGTAAGATTGATCTATAATGAAAGTGAGCGAAATGAGATTGATGAAAATCTTAAAATAATATATACTTTACTTCACTCTGATGGAAACCCTACTTCAATTCCATATTTGAATATTGATTCTGTAGATTATTGCACATTTGGAAACTCTAAACCATTTAGAATAAAAATTAGAAATATTGTAAATGATAACTTCACATACTTTTATGTAAAAAAAACTGATGCTTCAAGAATATATGGGATTGAGTTCGAGCATATGTTATCACCTAGAAATCTTAATTTTTTAGTTAATAGGTCATCTTTGATTGAAGAACATATAGCCGGAATACCAGGAGATGTATTTATCAAGGAATATTTACCTAAATGCTCTGGATATCAAAAATCTCAGATAGCTAAAGAATATGTAAAATTTAATGAAAGGTGTATGATTAGGCTTCTTGGAGATATGAGATCATATAATTATGTTGTAATACCTATTCATGACTTTGATCAAGTAATTTATAAAATCAGAGCAATTGATTTTGATCAACAATCATATGAGGGGAAATTTTCAGTATATAGACCTCAATTTTTCAAAGAGAATAAGCCAATGATGGATCTTGTTCGAAAAAAATTAAAAACAGATTCTATTGTTCAATACAAAATTGAAGAAAGATCTACAATTTCAAAAAGGTTGATAATTTCAGATGAAAGAATGAAACTCTTAGTTGATATTATGAAACAAGATACTATTAGCTCTGCAAAAAATATTGACAACTTAAAAAAAGAAATATATAAATTCACAAAAGAAGAGTCCTTTATTAAGTCAAAATCTATGGGAGAATTAATGGAGCACTCCCTAGACTATCTAAAAACAAATTACCAAAATGTCAGTTTAATTGACTTGATTTAAAAAAAACTTCATTGAGTGATTAATTTATTTTAAATTCGAGTTAATTATGAAAAAAACTAATTTATTTTATACACTAGTATTATTGAATGTCTCTTTTGCATGTTCTCAAATTGAGAACTATCCCCCAATTGAAGACTTTGATGAAAATTTATTTAGTCTTGAAAAGGTTGTTGAAGGCATTGAGATTCCCTGGGGATTAAGCTTTACAAGCAATAATTCTTTTTTAGTAACTGATAAAAAGGGAATCATGTATCATGTATCAGAAGGAAAAAAAGATGTAGTTGAAGGTGTTCCAGAAATAATTTCATCAAGACAAGGTGGATTACTGGATGTTGCTGTTGATTCAAATTTTGTTCTAAATAATAAAATTTATTTTACTGCTTCTGTGACTGAATCTGGTTCAGGATCAAATACTGCACTCTTTTCAGCGATTTTTTTAAACAATAAACTTTCAGATCTAAAAATTTTATACAAAGCTTCTCCAGACTCAAAGGAGGAAAGACATTATGGTGGAAGTATATTAGTAACTGATGAATTTATTTTCTTCACAATTGGTGATAGAGGTAATCGAGATATAAATCCACAGAATATTTCATTGGATGGTGGGAAAGTTTACAGATTAAATAAAGATGGCTCAATACCAGATTCTAATCCGTTTAATAATACTGTTGACTCAAAAAAAGCAATATGGAGTTATGGACACAGGAACCCCCAAGGAATTATAAGGGGATTAAATGAGAAAGAAATATGGATTCATGAGCACGGACCAAGAGGAGGTGACGAGATAAATATAATTAAAGACCCAATTAAAGATGAAGATGTGTTAAAGGATAGAAATTATGGATGGCCAAAAGCTACTTATGGAATTAATTACAGTGGAAGTGAAATAACTAAGTACCAAAAAATGGATAATGTTATAGACCCTTTTTATTATTGGACCCCTTCAATTGCTCCATCTGGTATGGCTTATGTAGATTCAGACATATACCCAGAGTGGAAAAATAGCATTCTTGTTGGATCACTTAAATTTCTTTATTTAGAAAGATTAGAATTTGATAAAAATGGTGTAACTAAAAGAGAGAAAATTTTCCCTGGAATTGGAAGAGTTAGAGATGTTAACCTAGGTCCAGATGGTTATGTATATATAAGCGTTGAAGCAATAGGTATTTTTAGAGTTTTACCAAAATAAGCTTAATGAATAACTTTATAAAAAATTTAAAATCCTTAGTTAATAAGAGTTATTTTAAGTATTTAATAATTTCAATTGCATTTTTAATCTGGATAACTTTTTTAGACTCTAATTCACTTTTAATTCATGATGAATTAAATCAAGAAATAAAAAAACTTAAAAATAGAAAAGAAGCACTAACTGATGAGATAAATAAAGATCAAAAACTTATTGAAAAACTTCAAAATATAGATAGTTTAGAACACTATGGAAGAGAGAAGTATAATTTAAAGAAAGATAATGAGGACATATTTATAATTGAATATGAGTCTGATAAAGAATAATTAATGGGTAAAGTAATATCAATAGCTAATCAAAAGGGAGGAGTAGGTAAAACTACTTCATGTGTAAATTTAGCTGCATCAATTGGAGTACTTGAAAAAAAAGTCCTAATAATTGATGCTGATCCTCAAGCAAATGCATCTTCAGGACTAGGTTTTGACCCAAATGATAAAAATTTATCATTATATCAAGTACTTTCTGGATCTCTAGATATTTCTGATGCTATTAAAAAAACAGAGTCTCCTAATCTTGACATAATTCAATCTAGCATTGATCTTGTTGGAATTGAGATTGAATTAGTTGAAGAAAAAAACAGAGAGTACAAACTAAAAGAGAAGATTAACGAAATTAAAGATCTATATGATTTTATATTTATTGACTGTGCGCCTTCATTAGGTTTAATAACACTTAATGCTCTAACAAGTTCTGATTCTGTCATAATTCCAATTCAATGTGAGTACTTTGCTCTTGAAGGTTTAGGCAAACTACTTAATACAATTAAAAGTGTTCAAAAAATACATAACGAAGAACTTGATATAGAAGGAATATTATTAACAATGTTTGATTCTAGACTTAGACTTTCAAATCAAGTTGTTGAAGAAGTCAAAAAACACTTTGGTGATATTGTGTTTAATACAATTATTCAAAGAAATATAAAATTAGGGGAAGCACCTGGTTTTGGAAAAGATATTATAACTTATGATGTAACATCAAAAGGAACAAAAAATTATCTTTCTTTAGCAAATGAAGTAATTAAAAAAAATAAAGATGTCTAATAAAAAACAAAAAAAAGTACTTGGAAGAGGATTAGATGCTTTATTGAATACTTCAGATGATACTCAGTACAAAAAAGAAAATCTGATTACTCCAAAATCTTTAGAAATTGATATTAAAAAAATTCAAGTTAACCCAAATCAACCAAGAACAAATTTTGATTCTAGTGAGATTGAAAACTTAACTATTTCTATCAAAGATCTGGGTGTTATTCAACCTATTACAGTTAGAGAAATTAGTTCTGAGAATTTTGAAATAATTTCTGGAGAAAGAAGGTTTAGAGCTTCAAAACTTGCTGGACTTAGTTCAATCCCTTGTTATATTAAAGGGGTTGATAATGAGACAGATATTTTAAAAATGTCTTTAGTTGAAAATGTTCAGAGGGTAGATTTAGATCCTATAGAGATTGGACTGACATATGAAAGACTAATAAATGATTATAATCTAAATATTGATTCTATATCTAGAATTGTAGGTAAAGAAAGATCAACAGTTTCAAATTATATAAGGCTTTTAAAGCTTGATCCTATTATTCAATCTGGTATTAGAGATGGTTTTTTATCTATGGGCCATGGAAGAGCATTAATTAATATTGATGATAAAAAACTTCAACTTGAAATCTACGAACAAATAATATCCTCAAAACTTTCTGTTAGACAAACTGAAAAAATTGTTCGAGGAAATAGAAATACAAATAAATCTTCTACTAATTCTGATGTTTCTAAAATCTATATTGATGCAACTAATAAATTTGAAAAACTTTTTGATTCTAAGGTAAAATTAAAAGAAAACTCAGAAGGCAAAGTATCTCTAACAGCTACTTTTAAAAGTATCAACGATTTGTACTTAATTCTAAAAAAATTATCAGATTGAAAAATTTAATTTTTTTAATAATATTCTGTTTTTCAACCAATATATATGCTCAATCTGAAATTGATTCAATTTATATTAGCCCAAGAAAGCAGAAATTAATTAATGATCCACTAACACCTTCAAAGGCAGCCTTCTATTCATCTGTTGTTCCTGGACTAGGTCAAGTCTATACAAGAAGGTATTGGATGGTTCCTATAATCTATGGTGGATTAGGTGCTTCAGCTTATTATTATAATTTTAATAATAAAGAAATGAATAAATATAGGACAGCATATAAAAGAAGACTAGCTGGATATTTTGATGATGAGTATATAGATATAATACCTGAGAATGAGAAATTATTAGAGGGGATGAAGTTTCATAGGAGATATAAAGATTTTTCATTCATATTTTTAGTTGGAACTTATGTTTTAAATATAATAGATGCTAATGTAGGCGCACACCTGCTTCAATTTAATGTTAGTGAAGACTTATCTTTTAGTCCTTATATTGAAAGTGATTATTTTGATTTTTCACAAAGTGCTGGAATTAAATTTAAAATTAACCTAGACTAATATGAACTTAAACGAATGGTTCTTGTTGTTCCTTTCACTCAACTTAATAATATTTGGTGGATCTTATAAATTATTTAAGTTAGCTGGAGTAGAGGGGTGGAAATCGTTAATTCCAATCTATAATATTGTAAAACACTTGGATATAATAAATAGACCTAGATGGTGGGCTATTCTTGTATTTATTCCAGTAATTAATCTACTTATGATTCCCGTTATATGGGTGGAGTTTATAAAAACATTCAATCATAATTCTAAGCTAGACAGGGTTTTAGTAATTTTTACAGTTGGTTTTTATATCTATTATATTAGTTACTTAAGTAGTAAAACTAAATATATAGGTAAAATTGGTTTTTCAAATTTTGAGAAATCAATCGGTTCTTTTGTGTTTGCAATTGTTATTGCAACTATTGTTCATAATTACATATTACAACCCTTTGTAATTCCAACCGGATCATTAGAAAAAACATTAAGAGTTGGGGATTTTTTATTAGTTAGTAAATTCCATTATGGTGCTAGAATTCCATCTACAGTTATTTCTTTCCCAATGGTTCATGATACAATTCCAATAATTAAATCAAGATCATATCTTAATAAACCTCAATTACCATATATAAGAATACCTGGATTCCAGGAAATTAAAAATAATGATATCGTAGTTTTTAATTGGCCAGCAGATACAGTGAGGAAATTCTTTGTAAAAGAAAAAGGTGTAGTCAAACCTAGAGATAAAAAATCTAATTACGTAAAAAGAGCAATCGGTATTCCTGGAGATACTCTAGAGATAAAAGATGGTGTAATTTATTTAAATGGAATAGAAAATATTCTTCCTGACAGAGCAAAACCTTTATTTACATATTTAATCAAATCAAATAAAGGAGTTTCCTCTAGCAAGCTAATTAATCTAGAGATAGATGGCTTTATTAGGAAGTTCATCATAAGTAATCTGGCAAATGATTCTTATGCAGAAATTTCTAAATATATTTTGAATATCTCAAATACTAAAGAAAACGAGTATCTAGTTTATACATATGATAAGGGAATTCCCATTGATTTAGTCAGAGAGTATGGTTTAGACATACGTGAAATAATTGATAATAAAAAGGAACTCAACTTAACCTACGATGATGCTATAAAAATTAAAAAATCAAATGAATTTGATACAATCTATCGAGTTACAGAAAAAATAAATGTATCAAACTCGAATTTTTTTCCAAATAATAAAAGATTTAGCTGGAATAATGATCAATTAGGACCACTTTATATTCCAAAAGCTGGAGATAAAATAGATCTTAGTATTAACACGCTTCCTTTGTATAAAAAGATTATAACTGATTATGAATATAATAAATTAAGCGTTGTAGAAGATAATATTTTAATCAACGGTAAAATTGAACAAGAATATATTTTTAAGCAAAACTACTATTGGATGATGGGAGATAATAGATATAATTCAGAGGACTCAAGAGTATGGGGTTTTGTACCTTTTGATCATGTACTTGGTAAGCCTGTATTTATTTGGATGAGTATAGAGGGATTGTTTAATGGGATAGAAAACTGGAAATTTAGATGGGATAGAGTATTTACTACTATTGGATTTGAGGGAAAGGCAAGATCATATTTACCTCATTTTATAATCTTTATTATTATCTGGCAAATCTTCAATTTTATAAAGAAAAGAAGAGAAAGTAATTAATTCTTATCTGATTTTTTAAAAAGAACTTCCTTCTCATTTTTTGTTAAGCTTTCATAACCAGACTTACTTATTTTATCGAGTATATTATCAATTAATTTTTGATCATTTTTATTGTTATTTGATTTGATCGAAAATCTTTTTAAATAATTGGTAAAACTATCAAAGGGTGAAGTAAAAGAATTAAAATTATTAGCATAATAAAGTCCGTAAAAAGCTCCTCCTAAATGAGCAATATTTCCTCCTGAATTACTGAAAGGTATTTGAATTAAACTCATTAAAACATAAAAAAAGCCAATATACTTTAGCTTGGTATTGAAAAAAATTAAATTTATTGAAGTGTTTGGAAAATATGCACAGACAAAAATTAATAAAGAATAAACTGCTGCAGATGAACCAATTAAAGGGTTGAATGAATCTTTAAAGGCGGGGAAAATATTGTATGAGAAAATGAATAAAAGACCTCCAGCTATAGCTCCATAAAAATATATTTCAAGGAACTGTTTATTATTGAGAAAACTCAAAAAATAATCGGAAACCATATATAAAATTAACATGTTCCAAAAAATATGAAAAAAATCAAGGTGAAAAAATGAGTATGTAACTATAGTCCATGGACTCATTAAAACCTGATTAAACTCAGGATGGAGATCAAAGTATTTTACTATACTTATTTGGTTAAAATCGAGCAAAAAAAGAAAAGTATTCGATACAAGTGGTAATAAAAAAATAATAATATTTATAATTATAATCTTTTTAAATATTTGTTGATTTATAAAATATCTATATCCTAATTCCATCTTTTATTATTAAACTGATTTTTCTTCCAGTACCACATCATAATAAAACCAGTAATTGCTCCACCTATATGAGCAAAATGAGCTATTGGCCCAACAGAATAAGAAGAGAATCCAAAAAACAAATCAAATAGAATTAAAAGTGGAACTAAGTATTTAGCTTTTATTGGAATTGGAGGAAATAAAAGCATTAACTGAACATTAGGGAATAACATAGCAAATCCAACTAAAATCCCATACAATGCGCCTGAAGCACCAACCATTACAGCTTTAAAAGACTGAATTCCTGAATATAATGTATCTTCTCCAACAGACTGAATAATTGCTGTATTTAGTCTTCCTGATTCATAAAAAGTATCTATATCTAATTTAGTTAATCCATTATCTATCAAAATTTGTGATACAGACATGACATTATAATGATAAACTAAAGTTTGAATTAGTGCAGCACCAAGACCAGCTGATAAATAAAAGAAAATAAATTTTCTCTTACCCCACATTTGCTCTAGAGGTGTTCCAAACATCCATAAACCAAACATATTAAAAAGAATATGGGTAGTGTCTCCATGCATAAACATATGGGTAAGAGGCTGCCATAAAATAAAGTCAGGATTTTTAGGATAATGCATAGCGAATAAATCATACATTAATTCTCCAAAAACAATTGAGGCAATAAAGAATATTACATTAATTATAATTAAATGCTTTACTATTTCACTTACTCTTCCCATTAAAATCTATTTTCTATATCGTTTTTATTTAAAGTAATAAATATTTGTTTATTGTCGGGTGATAAATTTGGCTCTTTACAAGAGAAAAGTTGATTTACTAGAAATTCTTGTTCATCTAAGTTTAATTTTTTTCCACTTTTGATTGAAGAACTTTTTGAAAGTTTTTTAGCAAAAAAATCTGAGTAACTAAGATTTTTTGATTGATCAAAATCAATATCATCATTTAGTATTTCATCAATTATTTCTTCTATTGAATTATTTTCTAATTGAACTGGAATTGAAGTAATAGTTAATAAAGATTCTGATAATTTATATTCAAAACCTAAAGAATCAAAATCTGTTATAATTTTTTTAAATAAAATTAATTGACTTATGGAAAGGTCTATTTCAAAAGGAATAATAAGTTTTTGTGATTTTGATGAACTTTCAAAAATTGATTTTAAAAAACCCTCATACAGAATTCTTTGATGTGCTAAATTCTGATTAATTATGATTAAGGATGATGTGCTAGTACTAACTATATATTTATTAAAAATCTGAAATATTTTTGATGAACTATTATCAATAATATCAGATTGAGTATTATTTAATTCAACATCAGAGTTTTTTTTCATAAAGTTTTCTTCATTGAAAACTTTAAAAGGATTAAATTCTGAGTCAACTTCAATAGTAGGAATCTTTGGATCTGAATTTACATGATTATATGATATATCCATAGATGAATCTTTCTCAAAGTCAAGAACTGGAGTTACTTGATATATTCCAAGGCAATGTTTTACAGCAGAATTTATAATTGAATATAGGTGTTGATCATCATCAAACTTTATTTCTGTTTTATTTGGATGAACATTTACATCAATCTTAGCTGTATCCATATTTATGAATAAGAAATAGCCAGGATAGAATCCCTCCCTTAGAAGACCTTCAAAAGATGAGAATATTGAGTGATTAATGAATTGACTTTTAATTGATCTATTATTAACAAAAATATATTGAGTTGACCTAGATTTTTTTGCATATTCTGGTTTCAATATAAAACCAAAAAGATTAGCTATTTGAGTTTTTTCATCAATAGGAACAAGATGTTCACGAATCTTTTCTCCAAAGATTGAAATTATTCTTCTTTTTAAAGATTCCTTTTTTAAAAAGAAAATTTCTTCATCATTATTTATAAAAGAAAATTCAATACCATAGTGGGATATAGCTATATTATGAAATACATTCATGATATGTCTTAATTCTACAAAATCAGATTTTAGAAAATTTCTCCTAGCAGGGACATTATAAAAAATGTTCTTTACTTTGATTGAAGTACCCTCATCAACATTTAATTCGTTTTCTTTAACAATTTTTCCTCCATTAATCTCAATAAAATAGCCATCGTTTTCATCATGTTTACTAGATGCCATCTCAACCATAGAGACAGAAGAGATAGCTGCTAAAGCTTCTCCTCTAAAACCCATAGAACTTATTGAGAAAACATCATCTATTTTATTGATTTTAGATGTTGCATGCTTTACAAATGATGAGTGCATGTCTTTTCTTGACATTCCATTACCATTATCAATTACTTGAATTAGATTTTTACCAGCATTCTTAATAATGACACTAATTTTACTGGAATTTGCATCTATAGAGTTTTCTAACAGTTCCTTTAATACTGATGAAGGTCTTTGAACAACCTCTCCAGCAGCAATTTTATTTGAAACTTCAATTGGTAAAATTTTAACTATGTCTGGCATTAATTAGTGTAGAAAATTGTTAAATCAAAATCAATGATATATAAAAATACCAAAATTAAAAAAACAACTATTAGTATTAATGTCAGATTTATTCCTCTATTTCTTGTGTTTCGCATTTTATCTCTTTGATCACTCCAATTCATACCCATATCAATTGAATTATATTGATCTCTAGACTTGGAAATCTTCGATTCAAAATTAATTGAAACATCCTCTTTTCCTCTAAAAAAACGAGGTGTGTAATTGAATCTTCTATTTTTATTTAAATTAAACAATTAAGTATTATTTAGAATTAATCATAATCATTTTTAATGCAGCTTCAGCAGAGTCCGCACCTTTATTTCCTAATTTACCTCCACTCCTATCAACTGACTGTTGAATATTTTGATCGGTAGATACACATAAAATTATAGGAATATTAGATATAATATTTAAATCTTTTATTCCATCTACTACAGCTGATGAAATAAAGTCAAAATGTTTTGTTTCTCCCTGAATAATGCAGCCCATTGATATAATAGCATCATAATCTTTATTAATTAAATTTTTAGTTGCAAAGATTAATTCGAAGCTACCGGGTACATATACTTTATCAATATTATTTTCTAAAATACCATATTGAGAAAACTTATTCAAAGCTCCACTATAAAAGCTCTCTGTAATTTCATTGTGCCATTCTGAAATAACACAGGCAATTTTAATTTTACTAGGATTATTAATTGTAATAGATCTGGATAAAATTTTTCCAGTCTTTTTTGCAGACATATTAATTATTTAAGTTTTCAATTCTACCAAGTTGAACCTCCACTAAACCAGATTCATAAGAATCGGGGAAATCATCTTTAATTCTATTTAAAAAATTGATGGCAGACTTGTAATTACCAATCTCAGATCCAATTAATGCTGCCTTGAAAAGATATTTAGGAGTAGTATATATGTTTTCATTATGTTTAAAAGCTTTTTGATAATATTCAAAAGCTTCGTCAGGCTGATTCAACTCAGAAAAACAGTCTCCAATCGTTCCTAATGAAATTGATTTAAGAAGTATATCATCAGATTTAAATTTTTCTAAATAAATTATTGCATTGTCGTACTCTTTCAAATTCAAGTAAGACATTCCAATTGAGTAGTTAGCAAGATTAGAAGCTTTGGTACCTGAATATTCATCAACTATATCTAAAAATCCATATTTTCCTTCGCCACCATTTAATGCAAGTTTAAATAATGAATCTGATTCATTTGAAACTAAAGCACGCTCAAAGAAGTATTGAGCTTGATTAAGCTCACTTATTGCTTCTTTTTCATTAGGCTCGGAGACAAATCTTTCATATCCTAAATATGAGATAACTGAAATTGATATTACTGCAATTGTAATAAAAATAACATTTTGATTTTTTAGTATCCATTGTTCAGATTTATTTGCAGTTGAATCTAGTGATTCAAATACTTCAGCAGTTTGGCTCTTTTCTCCTTTTTGAGCACTTTCACTTTTACTGTTTTTATATCCTCTTCTATTAAATGTTGCCATAATAATTTTTTGAATCCCAAAATTAATGTTTTATTTTGAATACTTATTATGTTTTTAAATTCACTAAAAATTGATAATTATAAAAACCTTGAGAAATTCAAGCTCAGTTTTAATAAAAAGATCAATTGTTTTATCGGAAAAAATGGGATTGGAAAGACTAATATAGTTGATTCTATATATCATTTAGCATTCACTAAAAGTTATTTTAACCCATCAACTTCTCAGAATGTAAGAACTGGATCTGAGTATTTTTCTATAACTGGGGATTTTAAAATTGACGATCGAAATGAAAATATTCATTGTTATTATAAAATAGGTGACAAAAAAATAATTAAAAAAAATAGCAAAGTATATAAGAGAATTTCAGACCATATTGGATTAATTAATCTCATCATTATATCTCCACACGATCGAAATCTTATAATTGAAGGTAGTGAGATGAGAAGAAAATTTATTGACTCAGTAATTGGTCAAGTTGATAAAGTATATCTTCAAAGAGTTATCGATTACAATAAAGTTATTTCTCAAAGAAACTCTCTATTAAAGTACTTTTTTATTAATAGAAAATTTGATAAAGACACCATAGAATCTTATAATCAGCAATTAATTAGTATTGGAACACCTATATACAAAGAAAGATCAAAGTTTATGAGTGCATTTATTCCAATTTTTAAAAAATACTATTCAGATATAAGTTCAGGTAATGAATTAGTTGATATAAATTACAAAAGTGATTTGAACACTGGTAGTTTTTCTGAAGTTCTTAATGAAAGTTTGTCAAAAGATAGATTTCTTCAGTATACTTCAAAAGGAACGCATAGGGATGATCTTAGTTTTACTATTGATAATAATAAAATAAAGAATTTTGGTAGTCAGGGACAACAAAAGTCTTTCCTTATAGCATTGAAGCTTGCGCAGTTTGATTACTACAAAACAAAATTTGGTAATTCTCCTATTGTTCTGCTAGATGACATATTTGACAAATTGGACCAGGAGAGAGTTAGGCAGATAGTTCAAATTTTAGAAAAAAAGGATTTTGGTCAGATTTTTATAACTGACACACATATTGATAGGGTTAAAGATGCTCTTTCTGAATCAGAAAATAAAGAAGAAATATTTGATCTTGAAAAATTAAAGAACGATGAGTAAAAGAGGAGAGCTAAAAAATCTTTCAAAAATTATTGAAGATGTTTTTTCTCAAAAACATTTTAGAATTGGAATTGATAATATTAGAGTTCAAGATGCTTGGGTAAAAACAATGGGAGATAATATTCAAAAATACACTTACAAAGTTTACTATAAGAGGGGTATTCTATATGTTAAGTTAAAGTCTTCAGTATTAAAAGAAGAACTAAATTTTGAAAAAGCAAAAATAATTAAACTAATAAATAAAGAGCTTGGCAAAGAATATATAAAGGAAATGGAACTTAGCTAAAAATTTCATTTTCATCAAAATGAAAATCTATTTCAAGAGCTGCATTTTCATTACTATCTGATCCATGTACTGCATTTTCTCCTTTAGATTTAGCAAATTTCTTTCTAATTGTTCCTTCCAATGCTTCTAGAGGATCGGTAGACCCTATAAGTTTTCTAAATTCTTCAACAGCATTATCTTTTTCAAGAGCCGCAGCAATTATTGGACCTCTAGTCATGAAAGTAACCAAATCATTAAAAAAAGGTTTATCTGAATGTATTGAATAAAAACTTTCTGCCTCTTCTTTATTCATTCTTTTATACTTGAGTGCAATAATTTTAAATCCTGCATTCTCAATCATATTTATTATTGGAAGCATATTTCCCTGCTCTATAGAGTCAGGCTTAAGCATTGTAAATGTTCTATTTGAATTCATGCGGCAAATTTAATAATATCTATCATTAAACAAAGTTTTAATAATTACTTTATTTTAATTTTCAATATAATATTATATTAGCCCACTTATGAATGAAAAAATTCTAAATAACATTAATGATGTTTTATCAAATAATAAAAATATTATTTTGATACCTCATAGTAGTCCAGATGCAGATGCTCTGGGAAGCTGTCTTGGACTTTATCATTTTTTTAAAGATGAAAATAATGTTAGTATTATTTCACCCAATGAGTATACGGATATTTTAAACTTTCTACCTGGGTCAGAAAGCGTAATAGTTTTTGATAATGAAAAAGAAAAATCTACTAATTTATTAAGGAATGCAGATGTTATTTTTACACTAGACTTTAACAGTTTAAGTAGAGCTAGAAATATATCAAATTTAATTTCAAAATCGTCTGCAAAAATTATCATGATAGATCATCATGAGAATCCAGATAAATATGCAGATATTATGATATCTGATTCAAAGATGAGTTCAACCTGTGAAATGGTTTATGATTTTATTTGCTTATTAGATAAGAATAAAATAAATAATAAGATTGCAACTTGTCTTTATGCTGGAATAGTGGCTGACACAGGTTCTTTTCGTTATCCCTCAACTACATCTAAGACACTAAAAGCTGGGTCAGAATTAATTAATTACGGAGTTAATGTAACAGAGATTTTTGAGAAACTTCATAATAATTTTCAATTCAAAAGATTAAAACTCTTAGGAGCAGCTATTAATAACTTTAAAAAAATTGATGGACTTCCTGTCTTATATACTTCAATAACTGATGATGATCAGAAAATAAACAGCTTTAAAAAAGGAGATAGCGAAGGATTTGTGAACTTTGGGTTGAGTGTAACTGGAATTCTTTGTTCTGTTCTATTTATAGAAAAAAAAGATGAGGGATTAATAAAAATTTCATTTAGATCTAAAGGTGATTTTAAAGTTAATATATTTGCATCTAGATATTTTAGCGGAGGTGGACATGAACATGCATCAGGGGGAATATCTAAACTATCTTTGATAGAGACTGAAAAAAAGTTTATTCAGCATATTAAAGACCATATAAAAGAAAACTATGAATAAGAATTTATTAATCTTAATCTCAATACTAACTTTAAACTCATGTAATATGAATGACTACTCAGATTTATCTGATGGATTATATGCTGATATTGAAACATCTAAAGGCAATATAGTTCTTCAATTATACTTCGAACAAACTCCTCTAACAGTATCAAATTTTATAGCATTATCAGAAGGTAATCATCCTTCAGTTGATCAGGAATTTTTAGGAAAACCCTATTATGATGGTTTAAAATTCCATCGTGTAATTGATAACTTTATGATTCAAGGAGGTGACCCAACTGGAACTGGATCTGGTGGACCCGGATATCAGTTCGAGGATGAGTTCAATGATGAATTAAAACATACTGGCCCTGGAATACTTTCAATGGCTAATGCTGGCCCTGGGACTAACGGTAGTCAATTTTTTATTACACATGTTGAAACTCCTTGGTTAGATGGCAAACATTCAATTTTTGGTAAGGTGACTAACGGTCAAGAGGTAGTTGATAGTATTGTTCAAGACGATATTATTAAAACAGTTAAGATTATAAGAATAGGTGAAAGTGCGAAAAAATTTGATGCACCATCTATTTTTGAAAGTTATATAGCTAATAAAAGCGATGCTGATGCTGCAAAAGAAGTTGCTGAACAGGATAAAATCAAGGGTATTACAAAAGGAATGTCTAAGACTGAAAGTGGAATTTATTACAATATCTCAAAAAAAGGAACAGGAGACAATGCAAAACCTAATGATTTGTTGTCAGTTCACTATTCTCTTCAATTAATTGATGGTAGCGAGATTGATTCTTCTTTTACTCGAGGTGCACCTATTGAATTTACATGTGGTGTTGGACAAGTCATCAAAGGGTGGGATGAAGCAATGCAGCTATTAAATAAAGGATCAAAAGCAAGATTAGTTATACCAAGTGAACTTGGATATGGTTCAATGGGTGCTGGAAATGGAGTAATTCCCCCAAATGCTACATTGATTTTTGATGTAGAATTAGTTGATATTAAATAGGTTCTCATTGTAGAATCATTTAAAGTCAAATAATCAATAGGTTGTAATTATAACTTATAATAAAGTTTCTATATTAACTATTTTGAAAGCAGAGAGTCTCATAACTTTATTTACTGATTTATAGTATATTAGTAATTCATTATTTCTTAAAAGGTTAAAAAAAACAATATGAGAAAACTTTTATTATTATCTATATTTTTTTCTTTTAGTACCTACGGACAAGACTACTTTATTGTTAATGATGGTGTAAAGACTAAAGATTACCAATACAATGTTTTTATAAATGCTAATATACATTCTAGTAAAGGATTGATTACTAATGGTACGCTAATTGAAAAAGATGGAAAAATAATTGACATAGGACTAAATCTTACTATTCCGAATAATAGTGTAGTTTTTGATTTAGATGGAAAATTTATTTATCCTTCTTTTATTGAGACTCACTCCTCTTTTGGAGTAAAAAAACCTCAAAGAACAAACTCAGGGAGAAGTTCTCAATATGAAGCATCAAGAAGTGGATATTATTGGAATGATCATATTTTAAGTGATTATAATAGTCTTAAAGATTATAATTATAATCAGAAAGATGCAAAAGGACTTAGAGATATTGGTTTTGGAGTAGTAAATTCACACAGAAATGATGGAGTTCACAGAGGAACAAGTTTTACTATTGGACTAATTGATAATCAAAATGAATCCTATAGGATTATTTCAAAAAAAACAGCAGAACATTACTCATTTTCAAAAAGTTTAACCTCTCAACAATCCTACCCTTCATCAACAATGGGTGCAATTGCTTTAATAAGACAATTACATTATGATGCAGATTGGTATTCACAAGGATCTTCAGAATCAAAAGATTTAGCTTTAGAAGCATTAATTGACAATAAAAATTTGCCTAAACTTTTTGATGCTAATGATAAATTAAATGTCTACAGAGCTGCCAAGCTTTCAAAAGAATTTGATCTTAATTTTGTAATTAAAGGATCTGGAAAAGAATATGAGAGCATTAGAGAATTGAAAAAATTTAATAATACACTTATAATTCCAGTTAACTTCCCAAAAGCCTTTGATGTATCAAATTCAAATCTAAATGAAAAACTAACAATTAATCAACTTAGGTATTGGAATCAAGCTCCAAGTAATTTAGGAGTATTAGAGAAAAATGGAATTAATTTTTCTATTACTTCATCTGATCTAAAAAATAAAAGGGACTTTCTAAAAAATATAAGAAAAGCTATCAAAAATGGCTTAAGTGAAAAAACAGCTTTAGATGCATTAACTATAATTCCTGCAAAGTCTTTAAACTTGGAGAATAAAATTGGCAAAATTGATAGAGGTTATTTATCAAATTTCTTAATTACTTCAGGTCCTATTTTTGATGATAAAACTGAAATAAATGAAAACTGGATAAAAGGTCAAAGACATATTATTAAAAATACTGACAATATAAACATTGATGGTGAATATAATTTAACTATAAATAACAAGCCATATGAAATAGTTATTTCAAACAGCTTATTAAGACCTAACACTAAAATCAAGAGAGACTCAATAGATATTAAATCAAAAACTTCATTAGTTGATGATTGGTTAAATATAACATTATTTGACAGTATTGATGGAAACCTATCTCTTGCTCAAATATCTTCAAAAATCACCTCAGGAGATAATTTAAGTGGACGAGGAATTGACTTTAAAAATGAAGCCTTTTTATTTAATTCTTCTAGAGAAGAAATAAAGAAAAATTTAAAATACAAAGAGGTTAAAAAATCTTCCTCTATTAAATCTTTTGTTTCAGATGTTACTTTTCCAAATGTTGGATTTGGAATTAGCTCAACTCCAAAAAGTCAATCTATTCATTTTAAGAATGCTACGATTTGGACAAATGAAAAAGAAGGAATAATTGAGAATTCTGATATTTTAATTGATAATGGAAAAATAATTGCAATTGGACAAAATCTTGAAACACCAAAAAATTTCTCCATAATTGACGCATCAGACAAACATATAACATCAGGTATAGTTGATGAACACTCTCACATGGCAGCATCAAGTATTAACGAAGGTGGTCACAATTCTTCAGCAGAAGTATCTATAATGGATGTAATTAATCCAGATGATGTAAATATTTATAGAAATTTAGCTGGTGGAGTAACTACAGTTCAGATTCTTCATGGATCTGCTAATCCAATAGGTGGTCAATCTGCGATAATAAAATTAAAATGGGGATCAGAAATAGATGATATGTTTTTCAAAGATGCTGACCCTTTCATAAAATTTGCTTTGGGAGAAAATGTCAAACAGTCTAATTGGAGTGGTTCAAGATTTCCTCAAACAAGAATGGGTGTAGAGCAGGTTTTTGTTGATCATTTTGATAGAGCAAAGCACTATGGAGAAACATGGGATAGATATAATTCTCTTAGCAAAAGACAAAAAAACTCCAATAATAAACCTAGGTATGATGAAGAACTTGAAACACTATGGGAAGTCATTAACGGTAAAAGATTTGTGTCAAGCCACTCATATGTGCAAAGTGAGATAAATATGTTAATGAAAGTTGCAGAGAAATTTGATTTTAGAATAAAAATTTTCACTCATATTTTAGAGGGCTATAAAGTTGCTGATAAAATGGCTAAACATGGAGTTGGTGGATCAACTTTTTCGGATTGGTGGGGTTATAAATTTGAAGTTAATGATGCGATTCCTTTCAATGCCTCAATTATGCATAATGCAGGTGTAACAGTTGCACTTAATTCAGATAACTCAGAGTTGTCTAGAAGATTAAACTTAGAAGCAGCAAAGGCATTTAAATATGGTAATATTTCAGAAGAAGAGGCTTGGAAGTTTGTAACTATTAATCCAGCTAAGCTGCTTAATTTAGATGAAAAAGTTGGAAGCCTTAAAGTTGGTAAAGATGCCGATATTGTAATGTGGAGTGGTCACCCTATGTCACTTTATACTAAAGCAGAGAAAACATATATTGAAGGTGCATTATATTTTGATTTAGCTGAACATAAAATAAAACTTAATCAAATTAAAGATGAAAAATCCGAATTGATTAAACTCATGTTTGAAGAAAATACTCCTGGAGCAAATCTTAAGTTCCCAAACCCAATGCCTCAAATAGAGGTAGATTGTGAATACACTGAATTTTAAGCTATGAAAAAAATTATACTATTAAATATTTTATTTTTAAATCTAATTTATTCACAACAAACTCCTGCTCCTACTCAGGATAAATCAATATTAATTTATGGGTCAACAGCTCATATTGGTAATGGTCAGACTATTAAAAATAGTGTAATTGGATTTACTGATGGGGTCATTGATTTGGTTGCTTCAACTGATGGCATTTGGAGTAATGAGATACTTATGATGTTTTCAGATTCAAATAACAAAAAATATGATACAATCATAGATGCATCAAATTCACATGTTTATCCAGGAATTATTGCACTTAACACTAATTTAGGTCTTGTAGAAGTTGATGCTGTAAGAGCTTCAGTTGATGATGATGAAACTGGTACCTATCTTCCAGAGATTAGATCTATTATAGCTTATAACGCAGAATCAAAAGCAGTTGAAAGTATGAGGCCTAATGGAGTTCTACTTGCCCAAATTGCTCCTAATGGTGGTATTATATCTGGTAAATCTTCCGTAGTTCAATTTGATGCTTGGAATTGGGAAGATGCAGTAATAAAATATGATCAAGGAATTCATTTGAATTGGCCAAGTCCATATACATTTGGAAGATGGTGGTTAGGAGAAGACCGTGGATTAAAAGCAAATACTAATTACAGTAAACAGATTAAAGATTTAAAAAATTTCTTTGATAAATCAAAAGCTAATATGAATATTGAAAATTCAATGAATCTTAAGAGCAATGCAATGAAAACTGTATTGAATGGTGAAACAACAGTTTATCTTTATGCAGATGATGAAAAAGAAATTGTAGATGGTGTAACATTTCTAAAAAGTTTTGGAATTGATAAAATTGTAATAGTAGGTGCTACAGAATCTAAGAACCAGTTAAACTTTATTAAATTAAATAATATTCCTGTTGTTGTAAAACAGCCATATAGGTTTCCTCAGTCAGTAGATTCAGATCCTATGGAAACTTTTGCAATTGCAAAAAAAATGTTAGATGCTGGAATATTAGTTAGTATTGACCCTACTGGAACTGCATCAGCAAGAGTATCTATAAGGAATTTACCTTTTTATGCTGGTAGTTTCTCAAGTTTTGGAATTGATAAAGAGGTTGCATTGTCTATGATTACACATAACCCTGCAAAAATATTAGGAATTGATAAAGATTTTGGAACATTGGAGGTTGGTAAGAGTGCTACATTATTTATATCAAAAGGAGACGCTCTTGATATAATTTCTAATAATGTAACTCATGCTTTTATATCTGGTAGGAATTTAAGTCTTGAAACACATCAAACCAGATTGTGGAGAAGGTATTCCAATAAATATTCAGATTCTCAATAATAATAACCCTTTCAATCCATAATTATTATTTGTAAATTTAAATAAGCAAAATTTACAAGTGTTAGTTGAGAATAAAATATTACCAAAGAAAATATCTGATCTTTATGAAGATTTAATTGATAGTAGTTATCAAAAAATTTCATCTAAAGGACAAAAAATAATCTATCAGGCACTTATAATTGCATACAATGGCCATGATGGGCAGATAAGAAAGTCTGGTGAGCCATATATTCATCATCCTATTGAAGTTGCAAAAATTGTTGCTAAAGATATTGGACTTGATTATGTATCTATTGCTTCTGCTATTCTTCATGATGTAGTTGAAGATACCTCGATAACATTAGATGATTTAAATGAAAGTGTCGGTTTAGAGATCTCAAGAATAGTTGATGGATTGACTAAGATATCTACTCTAAAAAAAAATGAAGATTATTCAGTTCAAGCAGAAAATTACAGAAAAATGCTGCTTACGCTTCATAATGATATTAGAGTTATTCTAATCAAAACAGCAGATAGACTTCATAACATGAGGACAATTGATTTTCTTTCAAAGGCAAAACAAGATCAAATGGCTTCAGAATCTCTCTATATATATGCTCCATTAGCTCACAGAGTAGGTCTTTATAATATTAAAAATGAACTTGAGGATCTAAGTTTAAGGATTTTAGAGACTCGAAAATATAATCTTGTCAAAAATAAGATTGATAAAGAATTTGTAAATCAAGAGAAATATGTGGATTCATTCAAAAAATTAATTAGTACTAATCTTGATGATCAAAAAATTAAGTATTCAATCATAGGAAGAAATAAATCAATATATTCTATTCATAATAAAATTCAGAATAAAAATATTTCGTTTGATGAGGTATATGATCGATTTGCAATTAGAATTATATATAAATCAACACCTAAAAATGAAAAGTTTATTGCTTGGAAAATATATTCAATTATAACTGATCATTTCACCTCTAATCCAACTAGATTAAGGGACTGGATAACTTTACCTAAAACTAATGGCTATGAAGCCCTTCATTTAACTGTTGTTGGTCCAAAGAACAAATGGGTAGAAATTCAAATAAGGTCTGAGAGAATGAATGAAATTGCTGAGAAAGGTTATGCTGCACATTTTGGATATAAACATAAAGAATCAAATAAAAGTGAAGTTGATATATGGCTAAATAGACTCCAGGAAGTGTTAAATCATGATAATGAACACGCAGTTGATTTTGTTGAAGATTTTAAACTCAATTTTTATTCAAAAGAAATATATGTTTTTACTCCTAATGGTGACTTAAAGTCATTAAAAAGTGGATCAAGTGCGCTAGATTTTGCATTTCATGTACATACAGATATAGGTATAAAGACAAGAGGTTCAAGGGTTAATGGTAAACTAGTTCCCTTAAGCCATACTCTTAAGAGTGGTGATCAAGTTGAAATAATTACATCTGAGAATGTAAAACCAAATGTAAACTGGTTAAATTTTGTAGAAACTTCAAAGGCAAAATCAAAAATAAAATCATCACTTAATGATGAGAAGAAAAGAATATCATTAGATGGTAAAGAGATACTTGAAAGAAAACTTAGGCAACTAAAAATCAAACTTGATGATAAAGTATCTGGACAAATGATGAAATTTTTTCGAATTAATGCAAGTAATGATCTCTTCTATAAAATTGGTAATGGATCAATTGATAATAAACAGATTAAAAGTTTTGCAACTGATTACAATAGCTATCTAGGTTTCTTTAAAAGAAAAATTGGATCAAACAATACTAAAATTGATAAAATTTCTGACTCTGCAAATTTGATAAAGTTTGATAAGCTAGTGTTTGGTAAAGAAAAGGAAATGTTAAAATATTCAATAGCAAATTGTTGTAATCCTATTCCAGGAGATAAAGTTTTTGGCTTTGTATCAGTCAAGGATGGAATAAAAGTTCATAAGAAAGACTGCCCAAATTCGATTGCATTAAGATCTAATTATGCATATAGAATTATAGCTGCAAACTGGATAGATTCTGAAAATCATGAATTCAATGCTCAAATACAAATAAGTGGAATTGATGATATAGGTTTAATAAATAATATTACATCTTTAATATCAAATTCAATGAATGTAAATATGAATAGAATATCTTTTGAGACTAATGATGGAACATTCTCAGGATTCATAAGTGTAGAAGTAAAAAATAGAGTAATTTTAAGCAAATTATTAAAAAAACTTTCGTCAATTGATGGAATTGAAAAAGTATCCAGAAAATAATTAAAAATGATTACAAAAAAGAAAAAAAATAATGATGAAGTGATTAATGTTTTTACAAACTTTCTTAATCATCATAATCATAGAAAAACACCTGAAAGATTTAGTATTCTCAATGAAATATATTCAATTGATGGACATTTTGATATTGATTCCTTATATGAAAAAATGAATAAGAAAAATTACAGGGTTAGTAGAGCTACACTTTATAATACAATAGAACTTTTACTTGAAAGTGGACTTGTAAGAAAGCATCAATTTGGAGATTCTTTTTCTCAATATGAAAAATGTTATTTTAATAATCAACATGATCATATAATTATTACAGATACAGGCGAGGTAAAAGAATTTTGTGACCCTAGGATTCAATCTATTAAAAACGATATTGAGGAAATTTTTAATATTGATATTGAGGATCATTCATTATATTTATACGCTAAGAGTAAGAAGAAAAAAAATAGTTAATTTATGTCTTTAGATCTTTTATTAGGCCTTCAATGGGGAGATGAGGGGAAGGGTAAAATTGTGGATGCTATAACTTCAAACTATGATATTATAGCAAGATTTCAAGGAGGTCCAAATGCTGGACATACAATTGAATTTGATGGCCACAAACATGTTCTTCATACAATTCCATCTGGTATTTTTAACGATAATTCAATAAACATAATAGGAAATGGAGTTGTAATAGATCCAGGAATTTTTCTAAAAGAGATAAACGGATTAAATAAATTTAATATTGATTTAAATAAGAACTTGTTTATTTCGAAAAGAGCTCATATTATACTCCCTACCCATAAAATTATTGATGCTTGTTCAGAGGCTTCCAAGGGAAAGAAAAAAATTGGCTCGACCCTTAAGGGTATTGGCCCAACATATATGGACAAAACAGGTAGAAATGGTATTAGAGTTGGAGATATAATAGATGATAGTTGGCAATCAAAATATGATAATTTAAAGGAAAAACATCTCAAGCTTATTTCAAATTTTAACCAAAAAGTTGAATTAAGTCTTGATCAATTAGAATCTGAATTTTTTGAAGGAATTGAATGTATTAAGTCTTTTAATCTAATTGAAAGTGAAAATTATTTAAATAATGCAATTATTGAGGGTAAAAAAATACTCGCCGAAGGTGCTCAAGGTTCTTTATTAGATATTGATTTTGGAACTTATCCCTATGTTACTTCTTCAAATACTACTTCAGCAGGAGCATGCTCAGGTCTTGGTGTTGCTCCTAATAAAATAAAAAATATTAGAGGAATATTTAAAGCATATACTACAAGAGTTGGTTCTGGACCATTTCCAACTGAACTTTTTGACTCAATCGGTGAAAGAATTAGAGACGTAGGACATGAGTATGGAGCTACAACTGGAAGAGATAGAAGATGTGGTTGGTTAGACCTTGTAGCACTTAAATATTCCATACAAATTAATGGAGTAACTGAGTTAAACATTATGAAATCTGATGTTTTAAGTTCAATTGATAAATTGTTAGTTTGTACTTCTTATACTATTGATGGAGAAGAAATTAATTTTTTTCCATATGATATTAATTCAAAAGATGTAACTCCTAATTATATTGAGTTTAAAGGTTGGGATCAGGATATTACTAATGTTAAAAATGAGGATGATCTCCCTGATGAGCTTATTGAATATATAAATTATATAGAATCATTTGTTGAGGTTCCTATTAAATTGATATCTGTAGGTCCTGATAGAAAACAAACAATCTACAGAAATAAATGAATTATTTTAAGTTTTTTATAGTCTTACTATTATTTGTAAACACAGTTAATAGTCAAGAAAAGAGAACCATCCAAATTATTCAAGCAGGAAAATCTATTCGAAGTTCAGCAGAATATCCAGGAGCAAATATTTTACAAAAAGATGATGACCTAAGAGTAATTTTATTCCATGACGGAGCAAAAATTGAATCTGATTTATCATATTATTACTTTAATGAAAATTCATTTAAAGCTAATGGGCAAGTTGTTTTTAATCAAGGAGACTCTTTACTTCTAACTTCTGACTTTCTCGAATATAATGGTACTACAAAAAAAGCTTTTGCATATGGTAATGTTAATTTAACAAGACCTGACATGAAACTTGAAACAGATACCTTATATCTCGATAGGACTAAAGATATAGCATTTTATAATTCAAAAGGTAAAATAATTGATAATGATAATATTTTAGAAAGCAACTCAGGGACCTATTTTATGGGACCAAAAAAATATATCTTTAAATCAAATGTAACAATTAATAATCCTGAGTATACCGTTAATTCTGAGGAATTAGAATATTTCACAGAAACAAATTATACATTTTTTAATGATAAGACATTAATTACAGGTATTGATTATAGTATTTTATGTAAAAATGGTTTTTATGACACAAGTAATCAAAAAGGATTCTTTAGAGATAATGCTGTTATTAATTATGATGGTAAAATAATTAATGGAGATAGTATTTTCTTTGAAAATGATAAATCATATGCTTCTGCCTCTTATAATGTAAGAATAAATGATACAATAAATAAATCAATAATTACAGGTCATTATGGAGAGATTTTTAAAGAAAAAGATTCTGCAATAATTACTAGAAATGCTCTAGCTGTTAATATAATTAAACAAGATTCATTATACATCCATTCTGATACAATAACAATTACTGGTCCAGATGAAACAAAAATTTTAAAAGGATATTATGATGTTAGAATTTTAAAATCAGATATAAGGGGATTATCAGACTCTATTCACTTTAATCAAGAAACAGGCTTAATCAAATTATTAAAAAAACCTAAAAGTTCAAGATATATTAAGAGTTTAACAGATGAAGAAAAAAATAAACTCAATCCAATTATATGGTTTGGTAAAAACCAAATAACAGGTGATAAAATTTTTTTAAAATCCAATGTTATATCTGAACAACTTGACTCACTATTAATTAGGGGAAATGTATTCATGAGTCAAAAAGATTCACTAATTGACGGCAGGTTTAATCAAATTAAAGGTGATAAACTTGATGGGTTTTTTAACGATGGGAGTCTAGATAATGTACTTATTGTAAAAAATAGTACCCTATTGTATTATATGTATTCAGATGATGCTGAATTTATTGGTATGAATAAAACTTTAGCTAGTTCAATTCTAATTGATTTTTTAAATAATGATATTTCTGAAGTATCCTTTTATCGAACTCCTGATGGCAACGTAGTTTCTGAAAATAATATAATTCTAAATGAGATGAAACTACCTGGTTTTATATGGAGAGAGGATGAGAAGCCAAATAATATAAGTGATTTGTTTAGTGAAGAAGATAAAAAACTAGAAATAGTTGAAATCGAGTAAACTAACATGTTAACTACTTTGTTGAAAATAAATTTAAGTAAGTTTAAAATCGACTAATCAGATGATTACTTTAGAATAAAAATTATTCTTGAGCAATTTAAGTAATTCGATACTAAAATTTGAACAAATGTTAAAGACTAATACTGTCTTTTACTTTGACTCATCTGACTTTATTAACATCTCTCATCATTTTATTGATCAAGCTAACTTCTCATTAGCTAAAAAAGCTATTAAAATGGGATTAGAGCAGCATCCTAACAATATTGATTTAATGCTCTTGAAGTCTGAATTACTTATTTTTAATTCTAAGTATGAAGATGCTTATAAAATATTAAACTTTGTAGAGGAAATAGATCCTGAGAATAGAGAAGTCTACTTACAAAAAGCTACTATATATTCAAAAAATAATTTAAGTGAAGAGGCAATTGAAATCTTAAAAAGTGCTCTTTCATTTATAGATGACAAACTGGAGATATGGAATATGATTGCAATGGAATTTCTTCTTTTGGAGGATTTTGAATCAGCAATTCCATTTTTTAAAAAATGTCTTGACTACGACAATGAAGATTACCAATCATTATATAATCTTATTTTTTGTTATGAAAACATAGGAATGATTGATGAATCTATAGGAGAATTAAGTTCTGTTTTAGAAAAAAGACCTTATTCTAAAATTGCATGGCATCAACTTGGCAAAATATACAATAAACAAGGAAAATCTAAGGAATCAATTTCAGCTTTTGATTTTGCAATCATATCTGACGATCAATTTGTCTCGGCATATATTGAGAAGGCAAAAGTTTTAGAAAAGGTTAAAAGATATAATGAGGCTCTTGAAAATTATAGACTTTCTATTGAATTAAGTGAACCTAATTCATTTATATATTTTAGAATTGCTAGATGCTATATAAAAATTAATAATAAAAAATTATTTTTAGAATTTATAAAAAAATCTGTAAGAGAAGAGCCTGGAAATGAAAAAGCATGGGTGTTTTTAATTAAATACTATCTTAAAAATAATAATTATAGACAAGCTAAATATTTAGCATCTAAGGCAATTATTAATAATCACAATAGTATAAAGATACTTTCATTAAATGCTATTATTTTCAAAGAGATTGGAGATACAAAGCAATCTATAAAGTTTTATAATCAAATTCTAGACTTTAAGGAGAATCTATCCTGGAAAATATGGAAGCGTTTATTAAAATGTTTAATAGACAATAAAGAATGGACAGAATTGTTAAGGACTAGTTTAAAAGCTAAAAAGCACTATCCAAATAAGGCTTTTCTTGATTTTATTATTAGTGGCTGTCTTTTAAAAAATGGAAAATTAAATGAAGCTATTTATTTTTATCAAAGTGGAAAAAAAACTAGTCAAGTTCCAGATAAACTCATTAAGTATTTTCCAGAATTCGATGAGAATAAGACTTTACTTGTCTGATTTTTTTTAAATTAATATATGTTAAATAAGAATCTTTTTCTTTTTCTTAAAGGCTTAGCTATGGGTGCTGTTAATAAGATCCCTGGTGTGTCAGGTGGAACTGTAGCTTTTATTACCGGAATATATGAAGATCTAATAAATTCAATAAAAAAAATCAATTTTCATTCATTCAAAATTTTATTTACTCGTGGTTTTAAAGATTTTTTTGAAGAAATAAATGGAAAATTTTTAACTATCCTTTTTTCAGGAGTAATAGCAAGTTTTTTTAGTGTTTCACTAATATTGGATAGACTGATTCAAGATTATGAAATATATGTATTTGGAATGTTTTTTGGAATGATTATAGGTTCATTTTATGTAATTTATTATCAATTAGAGAAAATAAATTTAAAATCTTTTTTGGGACTAATGATTGGACTTTCAATAGGCCTATTTATTAGTTTTGCAGATAATATTGAAATAGCAAATTCAAATTTAATTATTTTCTTCTCGGGTGTGATTGCAATATCAGGAATGGTATTACCGGGACTCTCAGGCTCCTATCTACTTCTTCTTATGGGAAACTATACTTTAATAATGGTAGACTCTGTAAATGCACTTTATTTCACTTTGATTGATATTGTTTCATTTAATTTTGAATTTATTAATGATCCTGAAAGACTCTATCTTTTAAAAGTTTTACTTCTTTTTACAATTGGATCTGTTACAGGTTTAATCTTTTTATCAAATATTTTAAGTACTCTACTTAAAAAATTTAAAACCATAACAATGTCGATAATAGTTGGTTTTATAGGAGGATCACTTTTAGCTGTTTGGCCTTGGAAAAAAGAAAATATGAATGGAGGTAACTCTTTATTTATTCCCGATATTTTATCTACAGAAACCCTTGTTACTTTATTTTACATCTTTATTGGGATTTTGTTTGTAGTTTTATTAGAAAGGATAGCAAATAAGCATTGAGAAATAAAAAGCAATTCGGTTTAATTGGAAAAAATATTGAATATTCGTTTTCAAGAAAATTTTTTTCTGAAAAATTCTCCTCAGATAATAAATATTCAAACTATGATTATACAAATTATGATATCGAATCGATTCATGATTTAAATAATGTATTTAATTCCAAAAATTTATGTGGATTAAATGTTACAATTCCGTATAAAGAAAAAATTATAAGTTTTTTAGATAAAATATCTGATGAAGCTGAACAAATTGGAGCCGTTAATACTATATGTTTTGAAAATGGTAGTAAAGTAGGTTATAATACTGATATATTTGGATTTACTGAGTCACTAAAGATGAATAAGATAGATAATATTGATAGTGCTTTAATTTTAGGAACTGGAGGAGCTGCTAAAACGATTATCTACTTCTGTAATAAAAATAATATTCCTTTCAATGTTGTTTCAAGACAAGAATCAAATTTAAACTTATCATACAATGAACTTAATGAAGATATTTTTAATAAAAGAGTACTAATAGTTAATTGTACTCCTCTTGGGACTTATCCTGATATAAAGAAATGTCCTAAACTACCATATGAGTTAATTAATAAGGAAAATATTCTTTTTGATTTAGTATATAATCCTTCTGAAACACTTTTTATGAAAAAAGGAAAGGAAATTGGTTGCAAAACTTTAAATGGATATCAAATGTTAAGGTTACAAGCAGAAAAGTCTTGGGAAATATGGGCAGACTACATCAAATAGGATTGCAATTTATTTTTGTTAATTTTAATAAATAAATAATATCAAACATACATAATGAAAGACTCGAATAAAAAATCGGAAAAGTCTTCATCGGATTCTGAAAATCCAGTTAAAAAGATAATTCCTGAAATGCCAAAGGATAAAAGAACTAAGGCATATAAGGAATGGATAGAAAAATATGGTGAACAAAATTCAGACTCTACAAATATTCCTGAAATGCCAAAGGATAAGAGAACTAAGGCATATAAGGACTGGGTGAAGCAATATGGTAATGAAAAATCTGACATTAAAAAATCAGATAAGAAATCAGATGAAATAAAAAAAGTTAAGACTAAAGTCATTAAAGCTAATTTAGAAGATTTAGTTACTTCTTTTGTAGATTTCATTAATTCTGAGGAATGGTTTCACAAAAGAAAAGAGATTGAAGATCTTAGAGGTAAAATAAATTTATCATTAAAAAAATCTGATTCAGATTCAGAAGAATCTAGAAATTTAAAATCTACATTTTTTCAAACCTTAAAAAGTTATTCTCATAAAAAGAGGAAATATTTCAATGAATTAAGTTCAAACCAAAAAGAAAACCTTAGTAAAAGAGAGGAATTAATTGAAAAAATAAAAGATCTAATTGTAGTTGATGAGAATTCAAATAAATTATATTCTAAATTTAAAGTACTAAAAGAAGAATGGCATAATACTGGTCAAGTTCCAATTACAGATAGAAATAATATTTGGGAAACTTATAGACATCATGTAGGCAAATTCTACGACTTTCTTCATTTAAATCGTGATCTAAGAGATCTTGATTACAAACATAATTACGAAGAAAAATTAAAAATTATTGAAAGAGCTGAGAAATTAGATGAAGTTGATGATATTATAAAAGCATCGAGAGATCTTAATGACCTGCATAGATTATGGAAAAATGAGTTAGGCCCAGTAGCCAGAGAGTTCAGTGATGATTTATGGGCTAGATTTCAGGCAGCTTCTCATAAAATTCACGCAAAAAGACAGAATTTTCAAAAGGAAATCTCAAATGTCCAGCAAGTAAATTTTGAAAAAAAACAAGGTGTGATTGCCAAGATGAGAAACTTAACTTCATCAAATCCTAAAACACATTCAGATTGGCAAAATAAAATTAAAGATTTTGAAAAGTTAAAAGTTGAATTTCAAAATATTAAAAATCTTCATAAAAATAAGAATAAACAAAGCTGGAATGACTTTAGAATAGCTACTAAAGCCTTTAATACGAGTAAGAATGATTTTTACAAGAATCAAAAGAAAGAACTAAAGAAAAGTATAGATATAAAGAAGAATCTAATCCAAGAAGTTAAAAATATTATTGAAAAAAATACAATTTCTGAAAACTCTGGAAGACTAAAAGTTATTCAAGAAGAGTGGAAAAAAGTTGGCTATCTTCCTAGAAAAATTTCTAATTCTTTATGGGATGAGTTTAAACCTATTGTTAATAGGTACTATGATATTTTAAAGTCTGGGGCTATTAATTTAAATGTAGATGAACAAAAGATATACGATGAAAAATCTAAGTTTATTAGTAAAATAAAATTTACTAAAAAGAAATTTACTATTGAAGAGATTAGAGATACATTTAATTTGTTAATTAAGGATTGGAATGAAATGGAAGAAGTTAATTCCAATTCATCAAAAATTCTAAATAATAATATGCTTAAGAAATTATCGTCTATTATTAAATCGCTTGATATAGAAACTAATGAAAAGAATAATTTAATCTTTGATTTTGAACTTCAATTATCAAAAGCAGATTCTGAGGAGATTAATAAAAAAATTATGTTTATCAAAAGAAAAATATCAGAACTTGAAGATGAGTCAAATCAATTTCAAAACAATTTAGAATTTTTCTCTAGCTCAAGCAGTGAAAATCCATTATTTAAAAATGTTTCATCGAAAATTGACTCAATTAATGAAAAGATTGAGTTTTGGAAAGCAAGACTAAGGAAAGTTAAAAGTGCTTAAAGTTCTATTTTTTAAAGAAACTCATTTTATACTTCACTTCAATATCTCCACTTGAAATTAAATTAAGCTCTTGTTTAAGTGATTTTCTCTTTTTATATGAAAGCTTGTCTGTAAAAAGAATTCCTTTAAGATGATCAAACTCATGCTGAATTACCCTAGCAATAATTCCTGAACAAATCATCTGTTGGGGCTCAAGATTTTTGTCTAAGAAGTTAATTTTAAGTTTTTCTTTTCTAATTACATTTTCTGAAATATTAGGAATACTTAGACACCCCTCAGGATAATTAAAATCATTCCCTGTCTCACTAATAATTTTAGGATTAATGAAAACTTGTTGCATGTTAATCAATTCTTCTTCTTTAAAATTTTCTTCTTCTTTAAAAAAAGAAAAATCTGCAACAAAAATAGCTTTAGAAATCCCTATTTGTGGTGCAGCAATTCCAACCCCATTTGCATTATACATAGTTTCCCAGAGATCTTTAATTAAAGGGCCTAAATCATCGGTTTCATCTATACTAATATTACTCGCTTTAAGCTTTAAGATTGGATCACCATATGCTAAGATTGGATGTATCATTTATTGATTTTTGTTAAATAAGATTCCAGAATCAAAGATGCGCTAATTTTATCTATAATTGATTTATTCATTCTGCTTTTTTGATTGATTCCTGATTGTCTAATTATTAAGCTAGAAATCTTTGACGTATATCTTTCATCAATCCTTTCAATAATAATCTGAGGAAAAATAGATTTTAATGATTTAATAAATTGAATTATATCAATCTCAAGCTCATGTAATTCATTGTTCAATTTTAAGGGCTTTCCAATAACAACCTTTTCTATTTTCTCATTGTCAATTAAGTCTTTCAAATAGAATATTAAACTTTTTGTTTCAATAGTATCTAGAGGAAAGGAAATAACTTTATTATAGTCCGATATTGATATACCTGTTCTCTTTTTTCCATAATCAATACCAATATATTTTGTATGTTGTTTTTTTAACAAGGTTCTAACTTTTTGAATATTTTAATTAAAGGTCTTTAGAATTAAATTCAATACTTTTACATGTAAAATTATTAAAAATTGAATAACGAAATCATAAACGCTTTAAATGTTCTAAAATTTGGAGGCACAGTTTTATATCCAACTGATACAATTTGGGGAATTGGTTGTGATGCCTTATCTGATATTGCTGTTGAAAGAATATTTCAAATAAAAAATAGAGACTATTCTAAATCACTTATTTGTTTAGCCTCTAGCTTTGAAATGATTAAAGAATACGTATCAGTTAAGGATATTGAAAAACTTAAAAAAATTTCTAATGAAGCTCCAACAACGTTTATTTTTGATAATCCTAAAAGAATTTCAAATTATGTAATAGCAGATTCAAATTCAATTGCATTTAGAGTACCTAATAATGATTTTTGTATAGATTTAATTGAATCTCTAGGAAGACCTATAGTTTCTTCCTCTGCGAATCTATCAGGAGAGAAAATCCCTTTAAATTTTAGTGAAATAAACTCTAGAATTATAAATAATGTTGATTATGTAGTAAAACAAGATAAAGATAAAAACTCTTTTTCATCCTCTAGAATTTTAAAGCTAGAAGAAGATGGAAGTATTTTAACATTAAGATGAAGTCATATTCAAAAAAAATACTAAACTCTCTAAATCTTGATATTTTTAAGATTATTTCAGATGCATCAGATGATCTTAAAATTGACACATATGTAGTAGGAGGTTTTGTGAGAGATCTAATTATCAATAAATCCGTCAAGAAAGATATTGATATTATGTGTGTTGGCTCAGGTATTGATTTAGCTAAAGCAGTTCAAGAGAAAATTAATCCAAAAGCAAAAGTTAGTATTTTTAAAAGATATGGAACTGCCATGGTAACATTTAACGATTATCAAGTTGAATTTGTTGGATCTAGAAAAGAGTCATATTCAAATGATAGTAGAAATCCTAGTGTAGAAGCTGGTGATTTTATGGATGACATGTTAAGAAGAGATTTTACTATAAATACATTAGCTATTAGACTAAATAAAAATAAATTTGGAGAATTAGTTGATACCTTTGGTGGCCTTCAAGATCTTGAAAAAAAGATTATAATAACCCCATCTGAACCTAATAAAACATTTTCAGACGATCCTCTTAGAATGCTAAGAGCGATTAGATTTGCTTGTCAATTAGGTTTTAATATTGATCAAAAAACTAAAGATTCAATTGTAGAAAATTCAAGTAGATTAAACATTCTATCTCCTGAAAGAATTGCAGATGAAATCAATAAAATTCTTATGTGTAAGAATCCTTCTACAGGTTTTAAAAATCTTGAAAAGATGGAACTTCTTAAAATAATAATTCCTGAACTAATAGACTTAAAAGGTGTTGAAGAAGTAGAAGGTCAAACTCATAAGGATAATTTTTATCATACTCTTGAAGTGGTTGACAATATATCTAAAAATACAAATAACCTCTGGTTACGATGGGCAGCGCTACTTCATGATATAGGCAAGGCTCCAACAAAGAAATTTGATAAAACGATTGGATGGACTTTTCATGGTCACGAATATATTGGCTCAAAAATGGTAAAAAATATTTTTAAAAGACTAAGCCTTCCGCTTAATGAAACTCTAAAATATGTCCAAAAGATAGTAATGATGAGTTCTAGACCAATTATTATTTCAGAAGACATAGTTACAGATTCAGCTGTAAGAAGATTAATTTATGATTCTGGAGATTCAATGGATGATTTACTTACTTTATGTGAAGCAGATATAACAACCAAGAACCTAAAAAAATCTTTAAAATATCAAAACAATTTTAAAATTGTTAGAAATAAAATTAAAGCAGTAGAAGAAAGAGATAGTATAAGGAATTTTCAACCACCAATAACTGGAGAAATTATAATGGATCATTTTAAGATTAGTCCATGTAAAGAAATTGGAATTATAAAGGAAAAAATTAAAAATGCGATTCTTGATGGTGAAATTCTTAATGATTATGATCAAGCTTTTGATTTAATGCTCAAAATTGGTGAATCAATAGGTTTAAAAGATGAATAAGGCATATAATATAACACTTGTTTCAATTATAATAGTTTACCTCGTTATTATTGCGGGAGGGATTGTTAGAATGACAGGAAGTGGAATGGGATGCCCCGATTGGCCAAAATGTTTTGGATATCTTATTCCGCCTACAGAAAGATCCCAATTAGAATGGAAACCTAATTCTGAATATAACAAGAACCAAATAATTATAATTGAAGAAGATCTTTATTATTCTTTAAATAGTTTTAATTCTAAAAAAGATTTTAATAAGTCTAACTGGAGTAAATACACTAAGCATGACTATTCAAAATTCAATGTTTATCATACTTGGATTGAATATATTAATAGGTTAATTGGTGCAGTGGCTGGACTATCAGTTCTTATACTTTTTCTATACTCAATGAAGTTTTTTAAGAGTAGGAAGATTATTACTCTTTTATCTTTTTTATCACTACTAGCTATTTTATTTCAAGCATGGTTGGGTAAAACTGTAGTTGATAGTAATTTAACTGCAAGTACTATTACTATTCATATGTTGATGGCTATAGTTCTTTTATTTATTTTATTTTCAATCTTAGCAATATCTAAACCCGTAAAACCAATTAGTATTCCAAAAAATATTTCAATATTAATTTTAATTTCAATGATATTATTAATAATTCAAATATTAACTGGAACTGAGGTGAGGAAATTTATTGATCTACAAATGGAAATATTTAATTATGGGGAAAAAAATAGATGGATTGAAAACATAACAAATACTTTTAATTTTCATAGAAGTTTCTCTTGGGCAATAATTATAATTAATAGCATAATTTATTTAAAAATTAAAGAGATAGATCTGAAATCAAACCTAATTTATATTATAAATACCTTAATTTGTCTTCAAATAATATCCGGAATAATTATGTATTATTTTCATTTTCCATTTACATCTCAGCCAATACACTTATTAATATCAACCTTGATTATTGGGCTACAATTTTATTTTTTCATACTATATAATTTAAAAACAAATGCAACTAAAATTTAGAATAATATTAAATGTTGAGGAAGATGTCTTAAGAGACATAATAACTGATTCAAATATGACTCTTATTGAGTTTAGTAAAATTATTTCAAGTGAATTTGGATTTGATTCATCCGAGATTTCAACATTTCATCATTCAAATGAAAACTGGGAACAATTAGATGAAATTAAAATTTTTAAAATTGATGAAGAAGATAAGATTATGGATAAAACTCCAATTTCTAATTTCTTTATTTCTAAAGGTGATAAGCTAATTTTTATTTATGACTTTTTAAATTATTGGACCTTTTTTATCGAGTTATATGATCTAGATGAATCTATTAAAATGGATAAAACTTATGAATGTCTAAATTCCATTGGAGAAGTCCCTAAAGTTCCACCTTCTGATATTTTTAATATAAATAATGATGATCTAATGGATAATGATTCATTAGATGATGATTTAATAGATTATGATAATAATCAAATAGATTAATGAGTTTTTCGCTAACATCAGAATTTAAGCCTACTGGAGATCAACCAAATGCTATTAAGAGTATTATTGATTCATTTAACACTAATCATAACCATGTTACTCTTCAAGGAGTTACTGGCTCTGGTAAAACATTTACAGTAGCAAACGTAATACAAGAAATAAAAAAACCTACACTTGTATTAGCCCATAATAAAACATTAGCTGCTCAATTATACTCAGAGTTTCAAAGTTTTTTTCCTGATAATGCTGTTGAGTATTTTGTTTCTTATTATGATTATTATCAGCCTGAGGCCTATATTCCTTCATCTGGACTATATATAGAGAAGGATTTATCAATAAATGAGCAAATTGAAAAATATAGACTAAGTGCAACTTCATCTTTGTTATCAGGAAGAAATGACATTATAGTTGTAGCATCAGTTTCATGCATATATGGAATTGGAAACCCTAGTGAATTTAAAAAACATGTAATTGAGATTTCAGTTGAAGAAGAAATTCAAATTTCAAAACTTCTAACTTCATTTGTTAAAAGTCAGTATTCAAGATCTATAAATGAATTAAACAGAGGTAGCTTCTCTGTTAAGGGAGACGTAGTAGATATATTTCCAAGTTATTCAGATATTTTTTATAGAATTAATTTCTTTGGAGATACTATTGAAAGTATAGAATCAATAGATCCATTAACTGGTAATAAAATTGAAAATTTTGATAATTTAAGGGTTTTTCCAGCAATGATATTTGTAACATCAGAGTCTAGTATTAAATCTGCGATTAATAGTATAGAATTTGATTTAGATGAACAAGTTAAATACTTTGATGAAATTGAGAAATCTATTGAAGCTAAGAGGATAAAAGAAAGAACAGAATTTGATCTTGAGATGATAAAAGAGCTTGGATATTGTTCTGGAATTGAAAATTATTCCAGGTATTTAGATGGAAGAGCACCTGGTACTAGACCATTCTGTCTATTAGATTATTTTCCAGATGATTATTTAATGGTAATAGATGAAAGCCATGTAACGATTCCTCAGGTACATGCAATGCATGGAGGAGATAGAAGTAGAAAAGAAAATCTAGTTGAATATGGGTTTAGACTTCCTGCAGCATTAGATAACAGACCTTTAAAATTTGAAGAGTTTGAAGATATACAAAACAATGTTTTATACGTGAGTGCTACTCCAGCCGATTATGAATTAAAGAAATCTGAAGGATTATACGTTGAACAAATTATAAGACCCACTGGTGTACTTGATCCAATAATTGAAGTAAGGAAATCTGAAAATCAAATTGATGATTTAATAGAGGAAATACTTAAAAGAGTTGAGAAAGATGAAAGAGTTCTTGTAACTACATTGACTAAAAGAATGGCTGAGGAGTTAACAAAGTTTCTTCATAAGTCTAGAATTAGAGCCAATTATATACATAGTGATATTGACACACTTGATAGAGTTGAAATTATGCAGAATTTAAGAAAAGGAATTTTTGATGTTTTAGTTGGAGTAAACCTACTAAGAGAAGGTCTAGATCTTCCTGAAGTATCATTAGTAGCTATTCTAGATGCTGATAAAGAAGGTTTTTTAAGAAGTCATAGATCTTTAATTCAAACTGTTGGACGGGCAGCTAGAAATATTAATGGGAAATCTATAATGTATGCTGATGTTATAACAAATAGCATGAATAAGACTATTGAGGAAACAACATATAGAAGAAAAAAACAGAAAGAATATAATATTGAGAATAATATAGTTCCTAAACAAATGGAAAAAGCCTTTAGCAATACATTTGAACAAACAGGTGAGACTATAAGTACTAGTTATGAAAACTTTGAAGAAGAAATTAAAAATTATCATAATAAAAATCAAATAGAGACTAAAATCAAAGAACTAAGAAAGGAGATGGAAGCTGAAGCAAAAAAACTTGATTTTTTAAAAGCAGCTGATTTAAGAGATAAAATAGGTTTATTAAAAAATAAATTAAAATAAAAAAGGTGCACGATGTGCACCTAATTTAAAGATTATCAACAATGGTTTATTAACTAATATCAATTACTCTATCTGGCTTTGTAATACTATCTTTTTTCTTTGGTAATTTGATTTTTAATATTCCATTTTTATAATTAGCCTTAATCTTTTCAAGTTCAACAGTTTCAGGAACTCTAAAAGATCTTTGAAATGACGAATAATTAAATTCATTCAATCTCATATTACTATTATCAACAGAATTTGTGTTTTCAGATGAAATCACTAGAACTTTATCATTTAATTGTATTGTGAAATCATCTTTCTTCATACCGGGAACTGCCAAATCAATTTCAAAAGAATCGTCACTTTCGATAGAGTTAACAGATGGAACAGAATGATTACTATTTATTAGATTCATTCTTATATCATCATTAAAGAACTCATTCATTAATGATGGAAAAACTTTGTTATTATTATATTTTACTATTCTCATAATTTTATTTTTTAATTAAACATTTGAATTATAAATTCAGTAAATAGAATTCAAATAGAATACCATTTGCAAAAAAATGACAAAATGACGTTAAAAAATAAAAAATAATGACTTTATGTCAGTTTATGGCAGATTGAACTTTGTTTGCAGCTTCATCAAAGGCTATTGCTGAAAGAACATTTAATCCTGAATTGTCTATAATTTCTTTTGCCTTGTCTGCATTTGTTCCTTGAAGTCTAACAATAATAGGAACATTAATATTTTCTAAGTTTTTATATGCTGAAACTATGCCCTCAGCTACACGATCACACCTTACTATTCCACCAAATATATTTACCAAAATAGCTTTAACATTAGTGTCCTGCAAGATAAGTCTGAATGCTTTCTCAACCCGATCAGAGTCAGCAGTCCCACCTACATCCAAGAAGTTTGCTGGTTCACCCCCAGCTAATTTAATCAAGTCCATAGTAGCCATCGCTAAACCTGCACCATTAACCATACAACCAACATTACCATCCAAGTCTACATAGTTTAAACCATTTTCTCTAGCTTCAACCTCAACAGGGTTCTCCTCATTTAAATCTCTCATTGATTCATAATCCTTATGTCTATAAAGTGCATTCTCATCAATAGTAACTTTAGAATCCACAGCTATTATTTTTTCATCAGATGCCTTCAATACTGGGTTTATTTCAAATAAGGATGCATCAGATTTTGAATATGCATTATACAGGCTTGTAACGAACTTAGTCATGTTTTTAAATGACAAGCCTTCTAAACCGAGATTGAATGCAATTTTTCTTGCCTGAAAAGGAAGAATACCTATTCCAGGATCAATTTCTTCATTAAATATTAAATTAGGAGTATTCTCTGCAACAGCCTCAATATCCACACCCCCCTCAGTTGAGTAAACAATCATATTTTTTGATGAAGATCTATTTAAAAGAACTGAAATATAGAATTCTTTTCTATCTGAATTTCCATCATAATAAACATCCTCAGCTACAAGAACTTTTCTTACTAATTTACCTTCTGCTGAAGTTTGAGGAGTTATAAGATTCATACCTATAATTTCAGAGGATATTCTCTTTACATCTTCTAAGCTTTTGGCAATTTTTACTCCACCACCCTTTCCTCTTCCACCAGCATGAATTTGAGCCTTTATAACAAAAATCTTAGTTCCTGTTTCTTTAGAAAGTTTTTTTGCACAGTCAACAGCTTCTTCTGGAGTATTTGCAACATACCCTTTTTGAATAGCGACATTAAATTTTTCTAGCAGTTGTTTTCCTTGATATTCATGTAAATTCATGGCCACAAATATAACTACAAAACTTAAGAAATTTGAATTATTTAAAATCAGATTTATATTTGAGTATAAATTCGTTTTATGAAAATTAAAGAACTTAAAAAAGCTGCTGTAAATTTTGGAACTCCAATATATGTTTATGACCTATCAATTATTGAAAGTCAATACAGAAAACTTCAAAATGCATTTAAGAATTTAGATAATTATAAAATTCATTTTGCAGCTAAATCTTTATCGAATATATCTGTTTTAAAATTCATTAAAAACCTAGAAATTGGTCTTGATGCAGTATCAATTGAAGAGGTAAAAATTGGGATAAAATGTGGATTCAAAAAACATGAAATTCTTTTCACACCAAACGGTGTTAATTTTTCTGAAATCAAAGAAGCCAAATCTTTAGGGGTGAAAATAAATCTTGATAGCCTGGAGTCAATAAAAGATTTTTCTGAAAATTACCCTAATGATCCAATATCAATAAGAATTAATCCTGGGATATATGCAGGGGGTAATGAAAAAATAAGTGTTGGTCATTCTAATTCTAAATTTGGAATACCCGAAGAATTTATAAGTGATTTAATTAAAATGGATAAGGAAAACAGAATTAATGTTACTGGTCTTCATATTCACACCGGAAGTGATATCACTAAAAACAATGAATTTGAAAAAGGAATAAAAAAAATATTTTCTACAGCAACTAAATTTAAAAATATTGAAAGTATTGATTTAGGCGGAGGAATTAAGATCCCATATTTTTCTGGCGATACAGAAACTAATCTAAATGATTATGCTAAAGCAGTAGAGGAAGAGCATAATAAATTTAAAAATAATACTGGAAAAAAACTGAAGATTATTTTTGAACCAGGTAAATTTCTAGTAAGTGATTCAGGATATTTTATCACTTCAGTTAATTATATTAAAAAGTCCCAAAATAATAATTTTATTCAGGTTAATTCTGGATTTAATCACTTCTTAAGACCAACCCTTTACAATTCTTATCATGAAGTAATTAATTTATCTAACCCAAATGATCAAAAAGAAGAGTGTACAATAGTTGGCTACATCTGTGAGAAAGATACTTTAGCTGAAAAAAGAATGATCTCCAAAATTTCAAAAGGAGATCTACTTTGTTTTAAGAATGCTGGTGCTTATGGATACAACATGTCTAGCAATTACAACAGCAGGTTAAGACCTGCAGAGTTATGTATACACGATAATTCTATTAAGAAAATAAGAGAGAAAGAGAACTTAGAAGATTTATTAAAAAACCAAATTGATATTTTTTAATTGCATTAAACAAAATCTTATTTAAACTTTTTTGAATATTTAGTGTCTTAATTACGTAAAGATTTAATTTAATGTTAAAAAAACATTTTAGATTTAATCTCTCTTAAAATTTGTATTAAGTTTGCCATTAAAATATATCAAATGAAAAAATTTTTCTCTTTCTTCTTTATTCTATTCATATCATTTCTTAATGCACAGGGCTTAGGAGTTATGACTGACGGTGCTCAACAAGCGATGATAGACTTTGGTAATAAGTCATTTAGAAAAGCTCAACCACTCAATGTTCAGGGTAGTCACTATTTTGATAAAGAGTTTAAAGCAACTAAATTAGAATACTTTGGTAAAGAGCTAAATGATAGCGGCTACATGAGATATAATGCCTTTAGAGATGAGGTTGAGATGGCGGATACCCAAAGTCAGGCAGAAACTGATATTATTCTTCTTAAGAGTGCTGATGTTATTCCTCTGATCAATGGGGAAAGATATGAGTATCTTCCTTACAGACTTGAATCTGGTAACGCATTTATTGGTTACCTTGTAAATATCTTCGATGGAGAAAAGAATAAATTATATTTAAAGAGAAAGAAAACATTTATGGAAGCTAAGATTGCTAGAACTTCTCTTGAAAACTCTTTCCCCCCTAGATATGTTGAAAGTGTTGAACTCTACATAAGCTCGAATGGAGATACTCCAGTCAAATTAAAGCAGAGCAAAAAATCTATAATTAAATTCTTCAACTCTAATTCTGATAAAGTCAAGAAATACATTAAATCAGAAAAGTTAAAAGTAAGTGAATTAAGCTCTGTAATAAAGATTTTTGAATTCGCAGAGAATCTATAGTTATATTAGGAATAATTTAATATTTTATCGTAAATATTATCATATTCTTAATATTTATGATTTTTATTTAAAAATATCTCGTTTTTTTTAATCTTTTTCGAATAATCTTAAGAAGTTTCTTTTTTTTCTGAATTAATGATGTAACTTAGCGTTTACGAAAAATTTAAGAAAATTTTAACAAAAATTTATTAATAACTAAATAACTAAGTATGAAAAGCTTATTCAGATTACTAGTGGTTTTCTTGCTAACGACTTCAATGTCGTTTGCTCAGAAGACAGTAACTGGTGTTGTTTCTGACCCTG
>NTKQ01000030.1 GCA_002457075.1 Cryomorphaceae bacterium MED-G11 | reverse complement strand
TTTTGCCCAGTAATCATTTCTGACTCTTCATCATTAATAGATATAATATCAACTTTTGATATAACTTCTTTAACTGTTTCCCAAAAGTTTTCTATCCAATAATTCATTGTATCTAAAATTATAGCAGATGGCTTATTATTCAATTGGTTAATTGCTGAAAGCTGAATTTCAGGATGAAGATTTCCAAGGAGTAGAATATCTGGTTTTGATTTTTCATTTGGAATTATAGGATTAAAATTTGCCATCACATTTAACTCTGTTTTTGTTGTAATTCTTTCTTTGAATTTATCTGTATATATACAACTCCAATAAAATGTTTTATCATTTTCTTCAATTTTAATTCCAGATATATCAACCCCACATGATTCTAAAAGTTTTAAATCCTGACTTTTAAAATCATTTCCAACAACAGATATAATTGAATATTCACTATTAAAATGTTTAAGAGACAAACATATGTATGTGCCTGCTCCACCTAAAATATTATCTACTTTATTTTCTTTAGTTTCAATTCCATCATATGCAAGAGATGCAACAATTAAAAGTGATTTTTTTGACATTTGTTTAATTTAAATTATTACTATATCCTATATCTTCAATTAGTTTTGAATTCTTAGCTGCAAGATTAGCTAAAAAATCACATCTTTCATTATAAAAATCGTTATTATGTCCCTTAACCCAGTGGAATTTTATTTTATGCTCACCATATATTTTTAAAAATCTTTTCCATAGGTCTGGATTTTTTTTGTTTTTAAAATCTTTTTTTACCCAATTGAATAACCATCCTTTTTCAACTGCGTCTGATACATATTTAGAATCAGTATAGACATTAACATCTGAGTTTTTAATTTTTATTTTCTCAAGAGCTACAATTACAGCTAGGAGCTCCATTCTATTATTTGTTGTAAGCTTGAAACCTTGACTAAATTCTTTTTTGTAGTCTTCCTTATCTATTAACATAACAATACCGTATCCACCTGGTCCGGGATTTCCTATTGAAGAGCCATCAGTATATATTTTTATTAATCTGCTCATTTATATTAAAATAGATTCAATAATTTTTGGTAAATATTTATATTCCAACTTATGTATTTTTTTCTCAATTATTTGAGGAGTATCATTTTCTTTTATAGCTATTTTTTTTTGAAAAATTATTTCTCCTGAATCATACTTTTCTGAAACATAGTGAATAGTGATTCCGGTTTCTACTTCATTATTTTCTATTACTTTATCATGAATTCTTGAGCCATACATTCCTTTACCACCATACTTTGGGAGTATAGATGGATGAATATTAATAATCGTTTTTTTAAAGTAATCTAAGAATGATATAGGTATTTTTTTCAAAAAGCCTGCTAGCACTATTAAATCTGGTTTTATATGCTGTAATTCATCAAAAACTTTTGTATTAAGATCATCATTTTGGAAATACGAAACCTTTATATTGGAATTCAATTTATGATCAAAAAAAGGAGAGGTTTTGTTATTCGAATAAACATGTGAAACCGTTAAGTTTTCAGATTCACTAAAATAATTTATAATGTTTAGAGCGTTTGATCCCTTACCTGAAATAAAAATGACTATTTGTTTTTTCATAAATAGTGATAGTGCTTCAATATATTTGAAAAAAACTTTTTGTTTTAACAAATAAAGGTATAATTTCGATTTAAAGACGAGTTTTGATAAAAGTTTTTTAATTTTGTCATCTGAACTCATAAAAAACATATTATGTCAGATATTTCTTCAAGAGTAAAAGCAATAATAGTAGATAAATTAGGAGTTGATGAGAACGAAGTAGTTCCTGAAGCTAGTTTTACAAATGACCTGGGAGCTGACTCTCTAGACACAGTAGAACTTATTATGGAATTTGAGAAAGAATTCGATATTCAGATACCTGATGATCAAGCTGAGAATATTGTCTCTGTAGGTCAAGCTATTGAGTTTATTGAAAAAGCAAAATAAAAATCTAATTTAATGACATTAAGAAGAGTTGTAGTTACTGGAATGGGAGCTTTAACTCCAATTGGTAATGATCTAAATTCATATTGGAATGGACTGATTAGTGGTTCTAGCGGCTGTGCTGACATTACTCACTTTGATGCTTCAGAATTCAAGACCAAGTTTGCATGTGAATTAAAAGGGTTTGATCCTGCTGATCACTTTGAAAAAAAGGAATTTAGAAGGTATGATCGTTTTACTCAGTACGGAATTGTAGCTGCTTCAGAATCTGTTAAAGACTCTAGACTATTAGAATCAAATCCAAATTTTGACAGAATTGGAGTAATCTGGGGTTCTGGAATTGGTGGATTGGAAACTTTTCAAAATGAAGTATTAAATTTTTCAGAAGGTAATGGAACTCCAAGGTTTAATCCATTTATGATTCCTAAAATGATTCCAGATATAGCTTCAGGATTGATAGCTATGAAATATGGCTTTCAAGGTCCTAATTATGCGACTGTTTCAGCTTGCGCTTCCTCTTCAAATGCTTTAATCGATGCTCTAACATATATTAGAGTTGGATATGCTGATGTTATCGTGGCTGGTGGATCAGAAGCTCCAGTTACGATTGCTGGTGTAGGTGGGTTTAACGCAATGCATGCATTGTCTACAAGAAATGATGACCCTAATACAGCGTCAAGACCATTCGATAGAGATAGAGATGGATTTGTGTTAGGAGAAGGTGCTGGGTCATTAATAATAGAAGAGTATGAACATGCTGTAAACAGAGGAGCTAAAATTTATGCAGAACTTATTGGTGGTGGTTTATCTTGCGATGCTTATCATATGACAGCGCCACATCCCGACGGAAGAGGTGCAATAAAAGTTATGAAGAACTGTTTAAGTGATGCTAATCTTAAAACAAGTGATATTGATTTAATAAATATGCATGGAACTTCTACTCCTCTTGGTGATGTTGCAGAGAGCAAAGCTATAACTCAAGTTTTTCAAGATGACGCTTACAAGCTAAATATTAATTCAACAAAATCTATGACTGGCCATCTTCTTGGTGCTGCAGGTGCTGTTGAAGCGATTTCATGTATTCTAGCAATGAAACATGGGATTATTCCTCCTACGATCAATCATTTTAATGATGATGATAATATTGACCCTAAATTAAACTTTACATTTTCCTCTGCACAAAAAAGATCTGTAGATATAGCAATGTCAAACACATTTGGATTTGGAGGACACAATGCATGTGTTATATTTAAAAAGATTGATTAGCATTAAATTCTGAAATATCAAAAAGGTTTTAAAATTAGATGCAAATATTCAAGACAAATTCAAGATAGTCGCAATACATTCCAATTTAAAAATCTTCTCTTTATCTTTTCAAATCAATAAACATTGCTTTACAAATTTTGTAAGGTCAAAGAATGATTTAAAAATTGAAAATTCATTCCATATTCCACATTATAAATGGGAAAACAAACAGAAAGGAATTGATTTTGAACTTTTTGGAAATAAGTTAAATGTTGAAGTTAAGGAAACCGAACTCACAGATTCACTTTTTAGTTTCACAAATACAAAAGAGTTATCTTTGATAGAGTCACATAGAGAAGTTGATTTCTTTATTAAACAGAAATGTTATTTTTCAACATCAAATTTGATTGATAAAATGTTAAAAATTCCAAATATCTCACTAGTTTATAAAGTTCCAAGTGCCGAACTTTTAGAAAATTTTAATCTAGATATATGAAAAGGATAAAAAAAACAAAAATTATTGCAACGCTAGGTCCATCTACCTCTGATGCTGATTGCATTGAAAAGCTTATAAATGGAGGAGTAGATGTGTTAAGAATTAATTTTTCACATTCAAGTCATAAGGAAGCTGAAGCATTAATTAAAGATATAAGGCAAGTTAATACTAAGCTAAATACTAATACTTCAATTCTTGCTGATCTTCAAGGTCCGAAACTTAGAATTGGTGATATAAGGCCTGATACAAATCTTAAAGATGGCAATAAGATTTCGATTAAAACAGGTGAAGAATTTATTGGAGATGAAAAAACGATATTTATCAATTATCAAAGTCTTCCTAATGAGATTAATACAGGTGAAAAGATTTTAATTGATGATGGAAAGATAATTTTAAAAGTTACTGATACAAATAAAAAAGATGAAATTAATGCAGAAGTAATTCAGGGAGGTGATCTTTTTTCAAATAAAGGGTTTAACCTGCCAAACACCAATATCTCTCAACCTGCACTTACTGAGAAAGATATTAAAGATGCCGTATTCTCAGCTAAACAGAATGTTGACTGGATTGCTCTCTCATTTGTAAGACATGAATCTGATGTAAAATCTCTAATTAAATTATTAGAAAAGAAAACAGATCACAGAATACCAGTAATTGCAAAAATTGAAAAACCTGAAGGGGTAAAAAATATTGATAATATTATGAAGTATGCAAGTGGAGTAATGGTAGCAAGGGGAGATTTAGGAGTGGAAATTAATGCTACTGAGGTTCCATTAATTCAAAAAAAGCTTGTTTATAAAGCAAAAAAAGCTAGAATTCCTGTTATAATTGCAACTCAAATGATGGAGAGTATGATGGAGAGTCTTAATCCAAATAGAGCAGAAGTAAATGACGTAGCCAATTCAGTTATGGATGGAGCTGATGCAGTAATGTTGTCTGGTGAAACCTCAGTTGGTAAGCATCCTATTGAAGTGATTCAGACAATCTCAAGTATTATAGGTAAAGTGGAAAATTCAAATTTAATTTCACTTAAACACAAACATCCAACAGATTATGATTCTGAAAGGTTTATAACAAAGTCTATTTGCTATTATGCAGCAAAAATTGCTAATGATACAAATGCTAAAGCTATTAGTACACTTACCAATAGTGGTTATACAGCCTATCAAATCTCATCTTGGAGACCTAAGACACATGTTTTAGTTTTCACTTCCAATAAAAGAATTTTAACTCAACTAAATCTTCTTTGGGGTGTAAAAGCATTTTATTATGACAGTACAGAAAGTACTGATAAAACTGTTGAAGAGATAAATAAGATAGCATTTGATAACAACTATCTTCATAAAGATGATAAGGTGATAAATTTAACATCTATGCCTATTCATTTAAAAGGAATGGTTAACACCGTTAGAGTTTCAAAAATATAGATATGAAAGATTTAAATCAATTATTTAATAAGTATGGGCTTAATAAATTAAGTCATGGATGTTCAACGGGTTCAGAATGGTTTAGTTCTGGAGAAAAAATCGAAAGTTATTCCCCAGTCAATGGAAAGTTAATTGGAGAGATTTCTTCTGGATCAAAAAATGATTTTGATCACATTGTTAAAGTTTCTAAAAAAGCATTTAAAGAATTTCGAGAAATCCCTGCTCCAAAAAGAGGTGAACTCGTTCGTCAGTTTGGAAATAAACTAAGAGAAGAAAAAGAACTACTTGGAACCCTAGTTTCATATGAAATGGGTAAATCGTATCAAGAAGGCCTAGGTGAAGTTCAAGAAATGATTGATATATGTGATTTTGCAGTCGGACTATCAAGACAACTACATGGATTAACAATGCATTCTGAAAGACCTACTCATAGAATGTATGAACAATATCATCCCCTAGGAATTGTTGGTATAATATCTGCATTTAACTTTCCTGTAGCAGTTTGGAGCTGGAATGTTGCATTATCATGGGTTTGTGGTAATGTTACAATTTGGAAACCGAGTGAAAAAACTCCACTATGTAGTATTGTATGTCAAAAAATTATTGCTGAAGTACTAAAAGAAAATAATATTCCTGAGGGTGTTTCATGTATAATCAATGGTGATTATAAAATTGGTGAAATGCTATCACAAAGTAAAGATATACCCTTGATATCTGCAACAGGGTCAACTAGGATGGGTAAGATTGTTGCTGAGAAAGTTGGTGCTCGATTAGGAAAAACATTACTTGAACTTGGAGGAAATAATGCAATAATTGTTACACCTGAAGCTGATTTAAAAATGACAATAATGGGGTCAGTTTTTGGTGCAGTTGGAACTTGTGGTCAAAGGTGTACATCTACCAGACGATTAATTGTTCATGAAAAAATTTATAACAAAGTAAAAGACGCATTAATTAAAGCATATAATCAAATTAAGATTGGAGATCCTCTTGACACTAATAATCATGTTGGGCCTCTTATTGATAAACTTGCTGTAGAATCATATCAGAATGCGATATCTCAAGTAAATAAAGAAGGTGGACATTGGTTAGTAGAAGGTGAGGTTCTTTCTGGAGATCAGTACAAAAGTGGATGTTATGTAAAACCCGCAATTGCTGAAGTCGATCATTCCTTAAAGATTGTTCATCAAGAAACATTTGCTCCTATTTTATATTTAATAAAGTATTCAGGAGAGATTCAAAATGCCATTGAAATTCAAAATGAAGTTGATCAAGGGCTCTCTTCAGCAATAATGACTAATAATTTAATGGAGGCTGAAACATTCCTTTCACCATGGGGCAGTGACTGTGGAATTGCTAATGTCAATATTGGAACATCTGGTGCAGAAATAGGAGGTGCATTTGGTGGAGAAAAAGATACTGGTGGAGGAAGAGAAAGTGGATCTGATGCTTGGAAAGTATACATGAGAAGACAAACTAACACTATCAACTTCTCATCCGAATTACCATTAGCACAAGGAATAAAATTCGATATAGGTTAAGAGCAAATTATTTGAATTGATTTAAAAATCTTATGTCATTTTCAAAAAAGAGTCTAATATCTGGGATTTGATATATAAGCATAGCTATTCTTTCAAGACCTAAACCAAAAGCATAACCAGTATATTTTTCAGAATCAATATTACAATTTTCTAATACATTAGGATCAACCATACCACAACCCATAATTTCAAGCCATCCTGTTCCTTTTGTAATTCTATAGTCAGTTTCAGTCTCTAGACCCCAATAAATATCAACCTCAGCACTTGGTTCAGTAAACGGAAAGAATGATGGTCTAAATCTTAACTTGGATTTCCCAAACATAGATTTAGTGAAATAAAGTATCATTTGTTTTAAATCTGCAAATGAAACATTTTCATCAACATAAATCCCTTCAATTTGATGGAAAATACAGTGAGACCTTGATGATATTGCCTCATTTCTGTATACTCTTCCAGGAGATATTATTTTAAGTGGAGGTGGATTATCTTCTAGATATCTTACTTGGACAGATGATGTATGTGTTCTTAAAAGTATATCAGGATCTTGTTGAATGAAAAAAGTATCTTGCATATCTCTTGCAGGATGATGTTTGGGAAGATTAAGTGCAGTAAAGTTATGCCAATCATCTTCGATTTCAGGACCTTCAGAGAGTTCAAATCCAACTTTAGAGAATATATCAATAATCCTATTTTTAATTACAGTAATTGGATGAAGAGATCCAGAAGTAATAGGAAATCCTGGTTTTGTAAAATCTTCTGAAATTATTTTACTTGATTTTTTAATATTTGACTTTAGGTCATCATATTTTTTTTGTGCTAGAACTTTTAATTCATTTATTTTTTGACCAAACTCTTTTTTCTGATCAGATGGAACATCTTTGAAGCCTGAAAATAGGTCATTAACTATACCCTTTCTTCCAAGAAACTTAATTTTTAAAGACTCTATCTCATTTAAATCTTGAGATTCAAATTTTTTTAAGTCTGTAATATGTTTTTTTAGTTTTTCTATCATCTTAATTTTTTTGATAAAATTAAAAGTCTGTAATTATCCTTATGTATATTGCAAATATAAATTAAGTTTTATGAATTTAATTGATTTAGTAATAATTGCAATAATATGTTTTGGAATTATCAGAGGTTATTCAAAAGGATTAATTATTGAATTATCAAGCTTCTTTGGAATTTTTGTATCCTTTTTTATAGCTGGAAATATTGATGATCTTTTGTCTCAACAGATAGTTAGCTATATAGACTTAAACATAGACATAGTCAATATAATCTCTTTTATAATATTATTTGCCCTAAGTTATTCACTAATTATTTTATTTGCAAAAGGATTCACAAAACTAGCCAAAATTGTATATCTAGGACTTTTAAATAGTTTAATGGGAAGTGTTTTTGGTGGATTAAAACTATTATTAATATTATTGATTGTAACAAAAGTTATCTTCTCTCTTAATCTTTTATCATTTACTCTAGTTAGCGAGTCATCATTAATGATTCAGTTACATATACTATCTGAAATACTTTTTGATTCTTTTGAAATAAGTAGAGAAATTTATCAAGGTAGTTTAATCTAGAACTCTTATACTTGTTGATTGAATCCATCCAAGTGTTCCATTTTCAAGTTGAATGTTTACCCAATCTTCAATAACATCCAACTGTTTGACTTTTGTTCCTTCATGAAGTAAAAACTTTAATTCAGAAATATTATTAGGCTCAGACCAAACTTCAATTTCTTTATCATATACAATGGCATATTTAATTGTACTTAACTTTTTCTTTTCAAGATTTATAAATAACGTTAATGAGGATAAAATCATAAGCACTATTGATAAAGTAAAAAATAGTCTTTTGAATTTGGAGTCTTTTGAGATTATATAAAAAATAAATGTAAAACTCATAATCCAGATTAAACTAATTAACGAAATTGCCCAACCTTTCTCAGTGAACAAGTTTAAAATTGATAATTTAAAGTTTTGCATTTGAGTAGTAGGTAGTATTTCAATTTTATCAATTCGTAAATTTTTAGCAAAAATTAAATTTGTTAATATATCCTCATCATTTGGAGAAATTGATTTCGCCTTTTCATAATAGAAGTTACTATCGGGTATATTATTTAACTTATAAAATGAATTTCCAAGATTAAAGTATAGCTCAGAGCTTTCAAAACCAGAATCTAACACATCAAGATATCCATTTACTGCATTTTGATAATCTCCATTAGTATAGTACTCATTTGACTTTTGAAATAAATCATCGATAGCTTGATTACTTGTAAAAACTAAGAAAATGATAAAGATTATCCTCATGATTTGACTTTTAAAATTGAGTTTATAGCTTTTCTTGCATTTTCTAGATCTTTATTCATTATGCTATCTGAAGATTGTGAATACTTAGCCTTTTCACAGTTTTCAATTAATTTGATTATTAAAGTTATATCATTTCTTAAGAGCCCTTTTTCTTGTCCTATCTGTTGAATTTTATCCTTATTAAGGCTTTCCATTCTAATTGAAAATTTAACAATAAGACTTTTAATTATTGCCTTTTCAATTTTGTCATAAAATAAAATTTTATCACCAATTGCATCTTTAGCTGAGTCAATCATTTTATTTATCTGTCTTTCCTCAATTCTAATTAATTCATAAGAAGATTCCTTTCTTTTTCTTCTATATATTGTAAATGCGAATAAGGATAAAAGAAAAGCAAATGGTGAAGCTACTAAGGCATAAAATAATTTAGATTCAAAAAAGATGTCATTTTTAATTTCTTCAAGATTACCTTTTATTTTAATAAATCTAAATGAATCATCTGCTGTTATAATATTTGAATTATCATTAGTAATTGAATTACTTAAAGCTGGTCCATCAAAAACGTCAATGGTAAGTCTTGGTGATTTTAAAATTTTATATTTTTCTGTCTCTGGGTTAAAATATGAAAATTCAACTTCTTCAATTGGAAAATTACCCTGAAATCTGGGAATAACTGTGAAAAGTTTTGAAACAGAACCACTCATACCTGATAGATTAGTATTTATAAGCTCTTCTCTTTCTGGTTCGAATAGTTCCATTGAATTAGGGACTAAAATATTTGGTAAATCAAATAATTTAAGATTTCCACTTCCTTTAACCTTGAGCTCTGCTTGAAAAGATTCAGTTGCTCTTAATGAGTTTTTATTTAATATTACATCAAACTCAAATTCACCAACTGCTCCAGTAAAACTGTCAGGTTTTCCCTGGTTAGGAAGGTTTTTAACATTAATTCTTCTCATACCAGTTGAGATTAATTGAGAGGTTTGATCATAAATAACATTACCAAAAAAATCACGTTTATCAGTTGGGACGTCAAGGACTAAGTTTAACGAAAGTGGAGAAATTTCTAACTCTCCAACCCTTTGAGGATAAAGAACTACTTTTCTCCATTCTACTACATTATAGTTTTGCCCTTTATATACTTCTCTTTGAACTTTTAATTGAGGTATTTTAATGGTTTGACTCCAGAAATCTTTGAATTTTGGAGTTTCTGTCTCACGTGCGTCTGAAATATTGATCGGAGCTTTATAATATAGTTTATAAACCACTGTTATTGGTTCATTCAAAAAAGGTGATCCTTTAGAAATTAATGCCCGCAACTCAATATCATCATCATTATAGTACTGTGTTACAGCATCAGAGGGCTGTTTTACAGAATCCGTAATTGTAACTTCAATTGGAAGTGACTTGTATGTTTCATTA
>NTKQ01000003.1 GCA_002457075.1 Cryomorphaceae bacterium MED-G11 | reverse complement strand
TCCCCACCTTCCTCCGGCTTGTCACCGGCAGTCCCCCTAAAGTGCCCGGCTTAACCCGATGGCAATTAAGGGCAGGGGTTGCGCTCGTTGCGGGACTTAACCCAACATCTCACGACACGAGCTGACGACAGCCATGCAGCACCTGTCACTCGGCCTCCGAAGAGGAAACTTCATCTCTGAAGCGGTCCGAGGATGTCAAGACCAGGTAAGGTTCCTCGCGTAGCATCGAATTAAACCACATGCTCCACCGCTTGTGCGGGCCCCCGTCAATTCCTTTGAGTTTCACTCTTGCGAGCGTACTCCCCAGGTGGGTCACTTATCACTTTCGCTTAGCCACTCAATGTACCAATGTACATCAAACAGCTAGTGACCATCGTTTACGGCGTGGACTACCAGGGTATCTAATCCTGTTCGCTACCCACGCTTTCGTCCCTCAGCGTCAGTTAATTGTTAGTAATCTGCTTTCGCAATCGGTATTCTGTGTAATATCTATGCATTTCACCGCTACACTACACATTCTAATTACTTCACAATAACTCAAGTTTGCCAGTTTTAAAGGCAGTTCTACCGTTGAGCGGTAGGATTTCACCTCTGACTTAACAAACAGCCTGCGGACCCTTTAAACCCAATAATTCCGGATAACGCTTGGATCCTCCGTATTACCGCGGCTGCTGGCACGGAGTTAGCCGATCCTTATTCTTACAGTACCGTCAACTTTCCACACGTGGAAAGATTTCTTCCTGTATAAAAGAAGTTTACGACCCATAGGGCCTTCTTCCTTCACGCGGCATGGCTGGATCAGAGTTGCCTCCATTGTCCAATATTCCTTACTGCTGCCTTCCGTAGAAGTCTGGTCCGTGTCTCAGTACCAGTGTGGGGGGTCTCCCTCTCAGGACCCCTATCTATCGAAGCTTAGGTGAGCCGTTACCTCACCTACAAGCTAATAGAACGCATGCCCATCTTTTACCGCCGGAGCTTTTCTTTTAGACTCATGTGAGTCTTAAAGTGTATAGAGCATTAATCAAAATTTCTCTTGGCTATTCTCTAGTAAAAGGTAGGTTGCATACGCGTTACGCACCCGTTCGCCGGTCGCCATCAAATTACAAGTAATTTATGCTGCCCCTCGACTTGCATGTATGAAGCCTGCCGCTAGCGTTCATCCTGAGCCAGGATCAAACTCTTCGTTGTAGTATTTTTATAAATTATACGACTTGAATTGACTTAGTTTCAAAATGTTTTGGTTTGCTAGTTTGTATCTTAATTGATACGCGCTGTCATAATCTAATATTTTCAATGAACTAACAAAAAGAGATTGAATGAACAATAAATCTTTTTGCGGCTGCAAATATAAAATCTTTTTTATTGTAATTAAACATATTTTAGATTTTATTTTTATTTTTTTTACGAAGGTAAATTTAAAAAAAGTTTAAGTGTTAGAAGTCAAGTATATATAATACTTATCAACAGTTTTATGAAGCTATTTTTTATCCCTCCAAAACACATATAATTCATCTAAATCAAAATCAAGAGCATAATCTTGCTTTTCTAGTGACCCATCTGAAAAAGAACGTTGAAGAATATCTTCAATAAGGTAGTCCTCATAATCTTCAAAAGGCTCGTACTTATCTTTCAATGAAATTGAATAAAATGAAGCAGCGGTATTATACAAAAGAGCTCTAAACTTATTTCTGTAATCAGATACTATTCTATGTGCGGTAAGACCAGTTTGTCTATTTAATAACTTAACCAATATTCTTCCTTGAGATCTAGACAACTTCCTTAATTCATCTGAGAATTCATCATAAACAAATTTTTCTAATTTTTTTAGATATAATCTCTTTTGTCTTTTAGAATTTATAGAGTCGACCCTAGAGTCTATTCTATTCATTCTTTCTGATGCTAGCTTAGCGTATGAATAAACCTTTTTAACTCTATATCTTAGTATTACATATCTTTTTATTTCATCATCATTTTCAAAAGTCAGAGGTTGATAGACCGTTACCTCATCTAACATAAATGTATTTGATGGAATTGAGTCTCCAGGAAACAAAAAATCGAGCTCTTGAAAGTTATCTTGACAAAACAAATTATTTGACAAAAGAAAAAGCAATAGAAATAAATAATATTTCATAAAGCAAATTTAATAAGATGTTTAGTAATAATTGTTAATTTTGCTTTTTAAAAAATTATGAAAATACTTAATTCTAAATCGCTAAAATTCTTAGAAGAATACTTAAACAACGCTGCACCAACTGGTTATGAATCAGATGGTCAAAAAATTTGGATGAAATATCTGAAACCTTATGTTGATGAATTTATAACTGATAATTATGGGACAGCTGTAGGAGTAATAAACCCTGATAAGAAGTTTAAGGTTGTTATAGAAGGTCATTCTGATGAAATATCATGGTATGTGAATTATATAACAGAAAATGGACTCATATATGTTATAAGAAATGGTGGAAGTGATCATCAAATAGCACCATCAAAATGGGTAAATATTCATACCAAAAAAGGAATAGTGAAAGGTGTATTTGGATGGCCTGCTATTCATGTAAGAGATCACGCTAAAGAGGCGCCACCAAAACTTGACAATATTTTTATTGATATTGGCGCAAAGGATAAAAAAGAAGTTGAAAAGATGGGTGTTCATGTTGGATGTGTAATTACATATCCAGATTCATTCCATATTCTTAACAAGAATAAATTTGTTTGCAGAGCAATTGACAATAGAGCTGGTGGGTTTATGATAGCTGAAGTAGCTAGACTTCTTAAAGAAAATAAAGATAGTCTTCCGTTTTGTCTGTATATAACAAATTCTGTTCAGGAAGAAATTGGTTTAAGAGGGGCTGAAATGATTACTAATACGTTAAAACCAGATGTAGCGATTGTTACTGATGTTACTCATGATACTTCAACTCCAATGATAGAAGCTAAGAAACAGGGGGACACTAAAATAGGTAAAGGGCCAGTTATTTCTTATGCTCCTGCAGTTCAAAATAATCTTAGAGAAAAGATTATTAGTACGGCTGAAAAAAATAAAATACCTTTTCAAAGAGCAGCATCATCTAGATATACAGGAACAGATACTGATGCATTTGCTTATAGCAATGGAGGTGTTCCATCTGCACTTATATCTCTTCCATTAAGATATATGCACACTACTGTTGAAATGGTTCAAAAAGAGGATGTAGAAAATGTTATTAAACTTATTTATGAAACATTAAAGAACATTAAAGCTAATGAAAGCTTTAGTTACTTTGATTAAAGTTTTATTTCAATAGCAAATTATTGATTTTTTTAATTAATGAGGGTCCTTTATAAATAAAACCAGTATACAACTGGACAAGGTCAGCTCCACATTTAAATTTCTGTATAGCATCTTCTGCGCTCATAATACCCCCTACTCCAATTATTGGATAATTTTTATCTAAATTTTTTCTTAAGTATTTTATAATCTCATTACTCTTTTCATTTAGTAATTCTCCACTTAAACCCCCGGTTTCATCCTTGTGTTTTGACTTTACCATATCTCTTGAAATAGTTGTGTTTGTTGCTATGATACCGTCTATATTAAGTTCAGAAACTAAGGAAATTATATCATCAAGTTCATTTTTTTCAAGATCAGGTGAAATTTTTAATAACATTGGCTTTTTTGAAGGCTTATTATTATTGTAGTTAATTAGATTTTCAAGCAAAGGCTTTAATAGTTCTTTACTATGAAACTGTCTTAAGTTTTTGGTATTAGGGGAACTTATGTTGATCGCAAAATAATCAACAGAATCGTGAAGTCCATCAAGACATTTCAGATAGTCTTTATGTCCATCTTTATTTTCAGTAAAAACATTCTTGCCAATATTAGCACCAATTATAACATCTCTTTTTTTCCTGAGATTTTTTTTGATTACTTCTAAACCTTTATTGTTAAATCCAAGTCTGTTGATTAAAGATTTATCCTCAATTAATCTAAATACTCTTTTTTTTGGGTTACCTGGCTGAGGTAAAGGTGTTACAGTTCCAATCTCTATGAAACCAAAACCAAAATTTGAGAACTCATTATAACATTCAGCATTTTTATCAAACCCTGCAGCTAAACCAACTGGATTTTTAAATCTTAAACCAAATAGATTTCTTTCTAATGATTGATTATTAACTAGGAAGAAATAGCGAAGTAAAAACTTTGAAAAGGGTAGTTTGCTTAAAAGCTTAATTAATTTAACTGAAAATTCATGTATCAACTCTGCATCAAAAAGGAAAAGAATTTTTCTTATTAAGCTATACATTAAGTTTTTAAATTAGATGAAAGCTCTAAAGAGATAGCAGATTTTTCAATTTTTAGTTTACCAGCCATTGTATCAATAACACAAGTTGTATTCTTTTCATCAAATTCATTTATTCTTGCATGAACCCCTGACTTTGTGATAATTCTATCTCCTTTTTTTAAATTTTTCAGGAAAGTTTTTTCTTTACTTCCTCGTCTCATTGAGGGTATTACAATAAAGATTAAAAAAACTAATGCGAGAGCTAGAAGATAAGGAAATTGAGATTCCATTGTTAGTTATTTTTAGGTTCAACAAAAGCTTGTATTCTTAAAAGCTGGCCTCCATCTGGAGTGTTAGCAGAAACTTTGATCATTTTTTGCTGTAAATTTGGTCTTCCATTAGTATCAAAGTTTACCTCTATCTCACCATTTTCTCCAGGTTTAATAGGAATATTTTTTGGATACTTTGGGACTGTACAACCACAACTACCAACAGCATCTACAATATATAAATCATTTTCACCAGTGTTAGTAAATGAGAAGATTGTTTTTGCAATTTTACCTTCATTTACATTACCAAAATCATGGAATATTCTGTCAAAAGTAATTTCAGCATAACTTGGTTGAACTTGAGAATTTGAAATACCATCAGTTTTTATCTTACTTGCAGCAGTTTCATTACATGAAAACAGCAAGAAAGAAAGACTAATAATCAAAAAAATATTTCTATTGAATATCATCATTATTTGTTTTTTTCAAAATTACTAAAATTTACGAAATAAGTCCTCGTCCTGTTTTAACAATAAGTCCTTTCTCTGTTAGATCTTTAATAAGTTTATCAATAACACCATTTATAAACTTACCAGAACTAGGAGAAGAGAATTCTTTTGCAATCTCTATATATTCATTAATGGTAACTTTAGGGGGGATAGATGGAAAGTATAAAAGCTCAGCAATAGATGTTATTAGAATAGCATAATCAATCTTTGCAATCCTTTCAGAATCCCAATTTGGTGTTCTTCCAATTAAGTGATTTTTTAACCCTTCATTATTAGCTAGTATATTATTAAATAAATCTTGACCAAACTCTATCTCATCTTGGTAATCAAATAGAGATGGAAGATGGAATGAGTTAGTGTTTTGAATATCAATTTTTTCAATATTTTTCAATATGAATGAGTTGACATAAGGAAAGTCATTAACCCAATTAATATTTTGGTCTTCAAGAAACTCATAAAGCATATTAGACTCTGCAATAATTCCTGAATAGCTCTCAATAAAAAAACTTAATTTACTTTCATCATCATCGTTATTTAAATCTAAATACTTTTTATTAAGCTCAATAAAATCAGATTGTAAATCAATGATATAATTTAAATTTAAATCCCAATTAATTATATGTTTTCTCCTGAAGGTTTTTTGATTTAGTTTATTAAAGAAAAAGAAATAAGGATTTTGACTTACAAATGAACACGAAAAATTTTTTGATTCAATATTGTTGAAATGAATGTTTATTTCCTTTATAAAATCAATCATACAATACAAAAGGTCAAGAGTTGTTGTTGAACTTTTGGAAATATGAGTTTTAAGTGTACTATGGTCTAATAATTCAACAGAGTTTGAATATATTGATTGAATAACCATCGAACGAATATGTCTTCTATTTAACATTTGTAAAGAACTGCTGTAAAATTAATCAATTATAACATATAATTAAAATTAATTAGTACTTATAAAGTTTATATTTGTTTGACTGTATGAAAGAATTAAAGAGACTAAATAATTTCTTACTAAAATACAAAGGGAGACTGATACTAGGATTAATTATAACTGTAGTATCAAGAGTTTTTTCATTAGTTACACCCAGGCTAGTGGGTGATTCAATGACTTCAATTGAGAATTACCTTAATATTGAATCTGTTACACCAGATGAATTGAAAGAAGTTCTTTTCACGAATATTATTTTAATTATTGGAGCATCTCTAATCTCAGGTTTTTTTACTTTTTTAATGAGGCAAACAATTATAAATGTTTCAAGATTTATAGAGTTTGATGTTAAAAATCAGATTTTTTCTCATTATCAATCACTTGATCAGCTTTTTTACAAAAAAAATAGAACCGGAGACTTAATGAATAGGATTAGTGAAGATGTAAGTAAAGTTAGAATGTACTATGGTCCCGTTTTAATGTACGGCACAAATGCAATTATCTTATTTATAGTAATTATTTCATACATGTTTAGTGTTGCACCAAAACTTACAATATATAGCTTGATCCCACTTCCAATTTTGTCAATTTTCATATATAAAATAAGTGATTTGATTAATAAAAAGAGTACGAAGGTTCAAGAAAGCTTATCAGACCTATCAACCTATTCACAAGAAAGTTTTAGTGGAATATCTGTTTTAAAATCATTTAATATTCAAGATCTGATATTTAATAAATTTGATAAGTATGCTTTTGAAAGTTTTAAGAATAATCTTAGCCTTGCAAAAATTCAGGCTTGGTTTTTTCCTATTATCTTATTCTTAATTGGGCTTAGTAATTTAATAGTAATATTTATTGGTGGAAAAGAATACATAGATGGGAATATTGAGATAGGTGTAGTAGCTGAATTTATTATTTATGTAAATATGTTAACCTGGCCAGTAACACTTGTTGGATGGGTAACATCAATAGTCAAACAAGCAGAAGCTTCTCAAAAAAGAATTAATGAATTTCTTGATTCAAAATCATCATTAAAAAATGGGAATTTAAAAATGACAAAAAATCAGACTAAGGATATCATTTTTAAAAATGTTTCATTTGAATATGATCAGACTGGAATTAAAATTTTTAATTCTTTTAATCTAAAAATTGAAGAGGGAAAAACTTTAGGAATTGTTGGAAAGGTTGGATCTGGAAAAACTTCACTATTAGATCTAATTTCTAGAATATATGACCCCTCGAGTGGAGATATTTTTATTGGAGATAAAAACTTAAAATCTCTAGAATTAAATGAACTAAGAAAAAATATAAGTTATGTCCCACAGAATAACTTTTTATTTTCAGAAAGCATTCAAAAAAATATTGAGTTTGGGAATCCTAGTGCTACAAAAGATGAAGTAAAGGGAGCAGCAATATTATCTGAGATAGATTCTGAAATATTAAAATTTAAAAAAGGATATGAAACAATTTTAGGTGAAAGAGGGGTGACACTATCAGGAGGCCAAGTTCAGAGACTATCAATTGCAAGATCATTTATAAAAGATTCTGAAATATATTTATTTGATGATTGTTTTTCATCATTGGACTCAGATACTGAAGATAAAATTATCAAAAATTTAAATAAAAATTTTAAGAGTAAGACATTAATAATTGTTAGTCATAGAGTTTCATGTGTTAAAAATGCTGATAAAATAATTGTACTAGAAAAAGGCAGTATTATTCAGGAAGGAACTCATAATGATTTAATCAAAAATGAAGGATTTTATAAGGATCTATACAGTAAGCAAAACAGTGAAATTAATAAGGAGATTTGATTATATTTGATTAAAATACAAATTATGGAAAACCAAAAAGATTACAATGTTGAAGAAATTTTCTCTAAAGCATTAAGAGCAGGGAGAAGAACTTATTTTTTTGATGTTAGAGAAACAAAAGCTGGTGATTATTATCTAACTATTACTGAAAGTAAAAAGTTTACTAATGAAGATGGTACATTTTATTATAAAAAACACAAGATTTATTTATATAAAGAAGATTTTGCTGAATTTAATTCTTCATTGAAAGAAACTTGTGATTATATCATTGAAAATAAAGGTGAAGAAGTAATTAGCGAGAAACATGATAAAGATTTTGAATCTAAGAAAGAAAACAAAGAGGTTGTAAAACCTAAAAGTGAGGAATCTGAAGATGTGATAGATGAAGAAGAAATCGTTGAGGAAGAAAAAGATTTTGCTGATGTGGACTTTGAAAATGACGATGAATAAATATTAAATTAAAAACTCTATTATGAAAAAGCTATTTTTTATACTAACTCCACTTTTTTGTTTAAATGCTCAAGTTCAGCTTGATTACTATTTAAATGACACTGCAAATTATAATGCTTCAATACCTACTCCTGAAAGTGTAATTGGTCATCAGGTTGGAGAATTTCATGTTAGTCATGATAAATTAAGTCATTATGTTCAAGAGCTTTCAAAAACTTCTAAACGAGTAAAATTAGTTGAAAGACCTAGTGGTAAAACATATGAGAATAGAACTTCATGGTTAATGATAATCACAAGTGAATCTAACCATTCGAATCTAGAAGAAATTAGACAACAACATCTTAAATTATCAAATTCTAAAAATGAAGAAATTGATACTTCAAATATGCCAATAATTGTTTATCAAGGATTCTCTGTTCATGGAGATGAGCCTAGTGGTTCGAATGCAAGTTTATTATTAATGTATCACCTACTAGCTAGTGACTCTGATGAAACACAGGAACTTCTCGATAATACTATTATCCTTCTAGACCCAAGTTTTAATCCAGATGGACTTCAAAGATTTTCTCAATGGGCAAATATGAACAAGAATCAAAGCTTAAATCCTGATCCTAGTGATCGTGAATATAATCAGTACTGGCCAAGAGGAAGAACAAATCATTATTGGTTTGATTTGAACAGAGATATGCTTCCAAATCAACTACCTGAAACTAATGCTAAAGTAGAGACATTCACAAAATGGCTTCCTAATATATTAACAGACCATCATGAGATGGGAACGAACTCTTCTTTCTTTTTTCAACCAGGTGTTCCAGAAAGAAAGAACCCTTTAATCTCAGATTTAAATCAAGCTCTTACAAAAGAAATTGGTACTTACCATGAGGATGCATTAAATAAAATTGGATCTCTTTATTATTCTGAGGAAAGTTATGATGATTTTTTCTTTGGTAAAGCATCTACTTATCCAGATGCAAATGGGAGTATCGGAATATTGTTTGAACAAGGAAGTTCAAGAGGTCACATACAAGAAAGTACAAACGGAATATTAACCTTTCCTTTTACAATTAGAAATCAATTAACCGCTGCTTTTTCTACTTTAAAGGCTGCTAAAAACATGAGAGTCAAACTTCTTGACTACATGAAAGATTTTTATGATAAGCAGATAGATTCTGCTTCTAAGTACGAAAGTATTATTTTTGGAAAGGAGAAAGATAAATCAACAGTGTATCACCTTGCGGAGGTTCTAAATAGTCATAAAATTAAATTTAATACTATATCACAAGATGTTGAGGTAAACGGCACAAAATACTCAAAAGATAATAGTTTCATAGTTCCTCTTAATCAACCTAAAAGAACATTAATAAGAGCTATGTTTGATACTCAAACAACCTTCAGTGATAGTCTGTTTTACGATGTATCGGCATGGACTTTTCCATTAGCTTTTAATGTAAACTATGACAACACAAACAGATTAGATAAGCCAGGTAAACTTGGAATAAAATCTGAAGAAGTAGAAAATTTAAAAAGAGCAAATGGAAGTGTTGATAAGAAATCAGATTATGCATATCTTTTTGAGCCACATGAGTATTATGCTCAATCTGCTGTATATCAGCTTATTAAAAGTGGGTTAAGAGTAAAAACAGCTACACGAACATTTGCTATAAATGGTGAAAAGTTTGACTTTGGTACTTACATGATATCTGTTCAAAATCAATCTCTTAATTCAGATGAAATATATAATCTACTAGTTGAGATTTCATCAGAAACTGGTATAAATGTTAAATCTCAATCAACTGGTATAACTGACGGGATTGACTTGGGATCAAACAATTTTGAAATTGTCAAAGAACCTAAGATTGGACTTGTCGTTGGTGAGGGAGTTAGGAGTTACGACGCTGGAGAGATATGGCATCTTCTTGATACTAGATTTAATATTCCTATCACTAAATTAGACGTTGGTGACCTTGGTTATATTGATCTAAGTAGATATACCCATATAATTCTTCCAGATTACAGTGAAGGTTCTCAATATCAGTCAACTGGGGGGAATATTAATAAAAATCAAATTAATGATTATATAAAAGATGGAGGAAATTTAATTGCATATAGGAACTCTGTTAAATGGGTTTCATCAAATTTATCTGAAATAGACTTCCACACAAATGATATAAATGCTGATGATGTTACTTTTTCAGAAAGGCAAAGTTTCTTTGGAGCACAACAAACTGGTGGGGCTATTTTTAATTCAATAATTGATAAAAGTCATCCAGTTAACTATGGTATCGAGTCAAATTCTCTTCCATTGTTCAGAAACTCTAATGTTTATATGACTAAAAGTGAGCAGAGCTTTAATAATCCTATAGTCTATAGTCCTAATCCTCTTATGAGTGGTTATATTTCTGAAGAAAACCTATCGTTGCTAAAAAAAGCTGCACCATTCAAGGTTATTAGAAGTGGTAAAGGAAAGATCTTATTAATGACTGACAATACTAATTTTAGAGCTTTTTGGTTTGGGACTAATAGAATTCTTTTAAATATGTTGTTTCACTCAAACATTATGTAATTAGTTTGAAACATCGTTAAGAAATTTAATTCTATATATTCTTAATTCTTCCTCATCATAATCTCCTTCAAATTCATCGAGTGCAACTAATATATCTTCACTTTCACTATCTATGAAGTATTCATGAAGCTCTTCTTGTTGATCCTCATCTAAAATATCATCAACATAATAATCTATGTCTAACTTTGTTCCAGAAAAAACTATACTTTCCAATTCAGAAAGTAAAATATTAAATTCAATTCCTCTTGACTCACTTATTTCATCTAATGGAATCTTTTTATCAATGTTTTGAATAAGAGAAAGTTTTTTTGAAGATTTTGAACCTGATGTTCTAAGAACTATATCTTCTGATTTAACAATATCAAACTCTTTAATATAGTCTCTTATTAATTCTATAAATTGATTTCCAAATTTAACAACCTTTCCCTCACCTACTCCATTTATATTTTTAAACTCCTCTAATGTAGTTGGATATTTATACGTCATATCTTCAAGAGAAAATTCTTGAAGAATAGCATATGGTGGAAGAGATTTCTTTTCAGCAATATTTTTTCTTAGTATGACTAATCTTTTCATCAATTCAGCATCTATAACTGAAGCTTTAATTAATTCTTTTTTTGTTTTGTGAGATATACTAAAATCATTATCCTTCATGATATAGAAATCTTCAGGATTTGAAAAGTACTTTTTCCCAGTTTCAGATATTTTTACAGAACCTAGATCATTAATGTCTTTTTCAAGAAATCCTTCGATAATTGAATGAATAATTAGAGTTTTCCAGAATTTTTCATCAATTTGATCATCTTTTGATAAGGGTAAGTCTTTTGTAATATCTCTAATAAAAACCTTTTTATTATCAAGAAAATGAGTTTTCATTAAATATATAAGTTGATTCTTAGCATTTATTTTTTCTTTTGGATATCTAGCATTATCATCCATATCTTGATCGTTATGAATTGTTGCATCATATTTTTCTCCAAAATAGCTAAGGAGATATTTTCTTCTTGAGATTGATGACTCAGCAAAGTTTGAAATCTCTTTCAGCAACATAACGCCTATGTTTCTTTCGGATGTTTTCTTCTTTGAAACTAATTTCTCCAATTTTTCAACATCTTGATAAGAATAATACATTAGACAATGTCCTTTTCCACCATCTCTTCCAGCTCTTCCTGTTTCTTGGTAATACCCTTCTATACTTTTAGGGACATTATGATGTACTACATATCTAACATCTGGTTTATCTATACCCATACCAAAAGCGATTGTAGCTACAATAACATCACAATTATCTTTTAAGAATTTATCTTGATTTTCTTCTCTAATATTTTTATCTAATCCCGCATGATATGGCAAACTTTTTATTCCATTCATATTTAGCAACAGTGATAATTCTTCTACATTTTTTCTTGATAGACAATATATAATTCCTGATTCACCTTGATTAGACTTTATAAATTTAACTAAGTCAATATCTGTATCATCATTTTTTGGGCGAACTTCATAATATAGATTTGGACGATTAAAAGAAGATTTAAATAACTTTGAATCAATTATTTTAAGATTTTTAACTATATCATCTTGAACTTTGGGAGTGGCTGTAGCTGTTAATGCAATAATTTTAATTTTAGAATCTATAGAATCTATAACTTCTCTGATTTTTCTATACTCAGGCCTGAAATCATGTCCCCATTCTGAAATACAATGCGCTTCATCAATTGCTAAAAATGATATAGGCACTTTTTTTAAAAAGTCTATAGTTTCATTTTTGGATAAAGTTTCTGGAGCAACAAATAATAATTTAGTTATTCCCCGTCTTACATCTTCTTTAACTCTTTCTACCTGATCTTTATTAAGTGTTGAATTTAATACATGAGCAACTGACTGGTTTGTGTTATTTGATCTAATTAGATCAACTTGATTCTTCATTAAGGCTATTAAAGGGGAAATTACTATGGCTGTTCCATCTAAAATTATAGCAGGTAATTGATAGCATAGTGATTTACCACCTCCAGTAGGCATAATAACAAACGAGTTATTTCCTTCAAGAAGATTCTTAATAATAGGTTCTTGAAGGTTTTTAAACGAAGAAAAACCAAAGTTTTCCTTTAATTTGTCTTTTAAACTGTTCAAATTATGATTTTTTCAAATTGTTTAAATTTGCAGTATATACAATTTAAAATAAAATTCCCATTTTGACTAATCAACAGATAATAAAAAATATTGCTCTAGAGACACTTAACCTGGAGTCTAAATCTATTTCGGATCTTTCTAGTGTAATCGACTCAAACTTTTGTGAGATTATTGATATCCTAAAAGAATGCCATGGTAAAATTGTTCTTACTGGAATTGGTAAAAGTGCTATTATAGGAATGAAAATTTCTGCTACTTTAAATTCAACAGGATCAAAATCAATTTTTGTTCATTTAGGAGATGCACTTCACGGGGACATGGGGGTTATTAGTAAAGATGATATTGTTATTTGTATTTCTAAAAGTGGAGAATCAGATGAGATTAACTCACTCTCTAATTATCTAACAAAAAATGAAATAACTCTGATAGGTATTTCATGCGTAAAAGACTCTTCACTTGATAAATTATCAAGAATGTTTATACATACCAAAATCGATAGAGAGGCATGTCATAATAATCTTGCTCCTACAACTAGTTCTGCATGTCATTTAGCAATAGGTGATGCAATTGCTATGACACTTCAAAAATTAAAAGGATTTACACCACAGGATTTTAGTAAATATCATCCGTCTGGAAATTTAGGAAAAAAGCTAACCTTAACACTAAATAATTTGATAGATAAAAACAGAAAACCTTTTGTAGAAAAATCATCCTCATTCTTGAAGATTATTGATGAAATCTCTTCTAACATGTATGGTGCTACTGCTGTTATTCAGGATAATATTATCGTAGGAGTAATTACTGACGGGGATATAAGGAGAGTAATAGAAAAAAAACAAAATATAGAGAATATATCTGCATCTGATTTTATGAATAAAAATCCTAAAATAATGACTGAAAATACATTAGCAATTGAGGCACTTAAACATATGAAGGAAAATAGAATAAGTCAAGTATTAATTATAGATAGTAGTAATGTATATTTGGGTATTGTCCATATTTTAGATATAATTAAAGAAGGAGTTAACAATGAGTAAATCCAGAGATATGTCATTTCTTGATCATCTTGAAGAATTAAGATGGCACATCATAAGGTCAACCATTGCTATTTTACTTGTTGCAGTAGTAGCATTTTTGGCAAAAGATATAATTTTTGATCAAATTATTTTTGGACCTAAAAAAGGAGATTTTATTAGCTATCAAGTATTCTGTTCAATTTCACAATCTATTGGAGGAGATGCTTTCTGCTTTGAAGATCTTCCTTTTAGAATTCAAAGTAGAACAGTATCAGGACAATTTTCTGCTCACCTATGGACATCTATTTTAGCTGGTTTTATTCTATCATTTCCTTATGTAATATTTGAATTTTGGAAGTTTATAAGCCCTGGATTGTATAAAAAAGAAAAGGATGGAGCAAGAGGTTTTATCTTTATATCTTCAACATTATTTTTTATTGGAGTTCTATTTGGGTATTATGTGGTGACTCCATTATCGATAAATTTTTTAGGAAACTATACAATAAGTTCAGAGGTATTTAACGACTTTGACCTAGCTAGTTATATTGGTTTACTTAGAGCATCAGTATTAGCCTCAGGACTAATCTTTGAATTACCTATTATAATTCATTATTTAACCAAGGTAGGTATAGTAACACCCGATTTTTTAAGAAAAAATAGAAAATTTGCTTTAGTCATAGTCTTGAGTTTGTCGGCGATAATAACTCCTCCAGATATAGCTAGTCAGATAATTGTTAGTATTCCAATTTTAGTTTTGTATGAGATAAGTATTATAATTTCAAAAATTGGATATCAAAAATTAAATACATAATATTTGTTAAATGGTTCTTAAAGCTCAAGAAATTTCAAAATCATACAGAGGTAGAAAAGTTGTAAATAATATTTCTATTGAAGTCAATCAAGGAGAAATTGTTGGATTACTTGGTCCAAATGGTGCAGGAAAAACAACATCATTTTATATGATAGTTGGAATAATTAAACCTGAAGGTGGTGATATTTTTCTAGATAAAGAAGTAATTTCAAGTTTCCCAATGTATCAAAGAGCCCAAAAAGGGATTGGATATCTAGCGCAAGAGGAATCTGTTTTTAGAAAACTATCTGTAGAAGATAATATCCTTGGCATACTTGAATTTACGGACTTAACAAAAAATCAACAAAAAGAAAAAGCTGAACAATTGATGGAAGAATTTGGTCTCATAAAAATTAGAAAAAGTAGAGGGGATTTATTATCTGGAGGAGAAAGAAGAAGAACCGAAATTGCTAGAGCTTTAGCTAATGATCCTAAATTCTTATTATTAGATGAACCATTTGCTGGAGTAGACCCAATTGCTGTTGAAGATATTCAATCTATAATATCAGTATTAAAAAAGAAAAATATTGGTATTTTAATAACTGATCATAACGTTCAAGAAACCCTTGCAATTACCGACAGAACATACCTTATGTTTGAAGGGAAAATTTTAAAAGAAGGTATACCTGAGGAGCTTGCTAAGGACGAAATTGTAAGAAAAGTATATTTAGGTAAGAACTTTGAATTTAAAAGAAAAAATATATAATTTTTAGATTAAAGACCACAAGTTCCTTATGACATTTAGAAATAAGTATAATATTATAACTAATGAGAACCCTCCTAGTCCAAAAAGTAGGATGATGGGTATTGATAAAACTATTGTCAATATCTTAAAGATATTATAATCATATTTTCTTAGAGATAGTCTTAATGAAAAAAGTCTAAAAGGAACATTCATTAAAATAACACTTGATATTGTAAGGGTAATTAAAGTATAATTATTAAGTAAATATTCTTTTGATTCAATAAGGTAAACGTGATCAATTAACAAAGGAAGTGCAACAAAAAAGAGTGCATTTGCAGGAGTTGGAAGTCCTTCAAATTCATCTGTATAATCAATAGTATTAAATTTAGCTAACCTTACTGCTGAACCTAACGTAATTAGAAAAGCTATAAATGCAACAGGTGAAATAGAAAATACAAGATCTAAGTTAAATATTGGATTCATATATGAGTTTAAATCAAAATCTAAAACTCTATTACCGGATAATTTAAATAATTGATAAACCACTATACCTGGAACGACACCACTTGTTACGATATCTGAGAGTGAGTCTAATTGTTTTCCAAAATTAGATTCTGCATTTAACAGCCTAGCTGCCATTCCATCCAGAAAATCTAGAAGCACACCCATTAGAACAAGTATTAAAACAGCATCAAATTGAAATTGAAAAGCAAATGCAATTGAAAAACAACCGCAAATTAAATTTAATAAAGTCAGAAAATTAGGTATGAAAGATTTTATCATGATTCTTATGGCACTCAATTTATAAAAAAATTGTAATATTAGATTGTAAAACCTTTTAAACTTTTAAATGTGAGTAGACTTCTTGTATATTCCCTAGCTACTGGTTTTTTATTGGCTTGTTCCTGGCCAGTTAATGGTTTTACCCCTTTAATATTTATAAGCTTAATTCCGATACTTTATGTTGAAGATCTAATAAGTAAGGATTCTCTTGGTAAGAAAAATTTAAGACTATTTTTTTATTCTTATATAGCATTTCTAGCATGGAATATATCAACAACATGGTGGATAGTTAACAGCACATTACCAGGGGCTATTTTTGCAAATTTAGTTAACTCTTCATTTTATTCTATAATACTATTACTCTACAGCAGAGTTAAAAGGAAAATTGATTTTAAAGCTGGAGCATTATTCTTCATAACCTTTTGGATTGCTTTTGAAAAGTTTCATCTAAACTGGGAATTTTCTTGGCCATGGTTAAATCTAGGCAATGTATTTTCAGAAAGAATAAATTGGATTCAATGGTATGAGTTTACAGGGGTTTTTGGTGGAAGTCTTTGGGTACTCACTTCTAACATTCTTTTATTTAATCTAATTAGAAAATATTCTAGCTTCAAAGATCCTAGAAGGTTTTATATTAGAATTTTCCCAAGGTTAATATTTATATGTATTCCAATTATTATTTCATTTTTAATTAGTCAAAAGATTGAATTGGGAGAAAAGTTTAAGGTTTTAATTACTCAGCCCAAGATAGACCCATGGGATACCAAACCTAAAAGTAATCTTGATTATTATGAAATTTTTAAAGACCTAACTAATCAAGAGTTGAGTACTAATGAATATGATTTTGTTATTACACCTGAAACATACTTCTCAGAGGGATACGGTGAGAATGTTGACTATTTTAAGTATTCAAAGTTGCACGACAGTTTAAGTTATTTGCTAAATGATTTTAGAGATACAAACTTGATCTCTGGTATTCAGTTTTATAAATTATATCAAAATCAAATTGAAAAACCATCTAAAACTGCTAATCTTGTTAGAGAGAAATTATGGATTGATTATTATAATTCTTCTATCAATTTTTCAGCAGATAAAGATTTTGAATTTAATCATAAGTCTAAACTTGTTGTTGGGACTGAATATATGCCATTAAAATCTTTACTAGAACCTATTCTTGGAACTATAATGGTTGATTTAGGTGGTAGCGTTGTCTCTAAAGGAACTCAACATAAATCTGAAAGGAAGATTTTTAAACACTCTAAAAAAGACTTAAAAACAGTTCCAATAGTTTGTTATGAAACAATTTATGGTGAATATGTTGCTGATTATGTAAATCTAGGTGCAAATTTTATAACGATTATTTCAAATGATGCATGGTGGGGTGATACTCCAGGACATAGGCATTTATTAAGTTATGCACGTTTAAGAGCTATTGAAAACAGAAGATATATAATTAGAAGTGCTAATTCTGGAGTTTCTACCATAATAAATGAAAATGGAGAATATGATACTGCATTACCATACGATGAAAAAGGAATATTAAGTGGAGTGGCCTACACGATAGACAAAAGAACTTTTTACAGTAAAAATGGAGATTACATTGCAAGAATCTGCATTTTATTATCCGTTTTATTGCTACTAATTTCTTTTTCTCGAGTAAAAGAATAAAATTTCTTTGGTTTTCTGGAGTTATAATATATTTTTGCAGAAAATAAGTTTCATGTATTGGACATTAGAACTAGCCTCCTATTTAAGTGATGCCCCTTGGCCAGCATCAAAAGACGAACTAATTGACTTCTCAATTAGAACCGGAGCTCCACTTGAGGTTGTTGAAAATCTTCAGTCTTTAGAGGATGAAGGTGATGTATATGAATCAATTCAAGAGATTTGGCCAGATTTTCCTACAGAAGATGATTACCTTTGGAACGAGGACGAGTATTAATTATATTAGATTAATATTTATTGGTAATTTTTAGATAAATTTGAAAAAAAAATAATATGTCCATTGTTAATTCCCTCTTAAAGGTATTCCTTGGGGATAAATCTGGGAAAGATCTAAAAAAAATTACTCCACTAGTTGATGATATTAATAATCACTTTGTTAAGATGTCATCTCTTTCAAATGATCAACTTAGAAATAAAACAATTGAATTTAAAAAATCAATTTCCGATCAGACCTCAGATATTAATCAATCAATAGGTGAATTAAATATTAAAATTTCAGATGAATCATCAAATACTGAAAAAGAACTTCTTTTTAAAGAAGTTGAATCTTTGGAAAATGACTTAATATTAAAAAAAGCTGAAATTTTAGATGAATTATTACCTGAGGCATTTGCTGTTATAAAAGAAACAGCTAAACGATTTTTTGAAAATGAAGAAATTGAAGTTACTACCTCTGATTTTGATAAAGAAATTGCAGCTAAAAAGTCCTATACAAAGATTAAAAATGATAAATGTATATGGAAGAATAATTGGGATGCTGCTGGTAAAAATGTTGTTTGGGATATGATTCATTATGATGTTCAATTAATTGGAGGAATTGTTTTGCACCAAGGTAGAATCGGTGAAATGCAAACAGGAGAAGGAAAAACATTGGTTTCTACTTTACCAATTTATTTAAATGCACTTACTGGAGACGGAGTTCATCTTGTAACTGTTAATGACTACTTAGCAAAAAGAGATAGTGCATGGATGGGTCCAATTCTTGAATTTCATGGACTTAGAATTGATTGCATTGACTTTCATAAACCTAATTCTCCTGAAAGAAAAAGAGCATATGATGCTGATATAACATATGGGACTAATAATGAGTTTGGCTTTGACTATTTAAGAGATAACATGTCTCACTCTCTAGATGATATTGTTCAGAGAAAGCACAACTATGCAATTATTGATGAAGTAGATTCAGTTCTTATTGATGATGCTAGGACTCCACTGATTATTTCAGGACCTACAAAAGATGGAGATCGTCATGAATTTGATAATCTTAAACCAAAAATGCAAAGACTTGTTTCTCTTCAAAAAACATATCTTTCTACTATCCTTTCTGAGGCCAAAGACTTAATTAAAACCTCAAATGATGATAAAGGAGGATTCCTGCTTTATAGAGTTTTTAGAGGTCTTCCAAAAAACAAAGCATTAATTAAATTCTTAAGTGAAGAAGGTATAAAACAAAAGCTTCAAAAAACTGAAAATTTCTATATGCAAGATAATAATCGTGAAATGCATCAAATTGATGAAGAATTATACTTTACAATTGATGAAAAGAACAATCAGATTGAACTTACTGACAAAGGAATTGAGACTCTTTCTCAAGATTTAGATGATAAAGATTTCTTTATAATGCCTAATATTTCTACTGAAGTAGCTGCTATAGAAAATAAGGGTTTGTCTAGCGAAGAAGAAGCAAAAGAGAAGAGTAGTCTTTTTAATGATTTTAATATTAAGAGTGAAAGGATTCATAGTATAAATCAATTATTAAAGGCTTACACATTATTTGAAAAAGATGTTGAGTATGTGGTTGTCGAGAATAAAGTAATGATTGTAGATGAACAGACTGGAAGAATAATGGATGGAAGAAGATATTCCGACGGACTTCATCAAGCTATTGAAGCAAAAGAGAATGTAAAAATTGAAGCAGCTACACAAACTTTTGCTACTATAACTCTTCAAAATTATTTTAGATTATATTCAAAGCTTTCTGGTATGACTGGAACAGCAGTTACAGAAGCTGGAGAGTTTTGGGAAATTTATAAACTAGATGTTACTGAAATTCCAACTAATAAACCTATAGTTAGAAAAGATCAGGACGATTTAATCTATAAATCAAAAAGAGAAAAGTATAATGCTATAATTGAGGAGGTAATAAATCTTAGAAATAATAAAAGACCTGTTCTTATAGGAACTACATCAGTTGAAATTTCAGAATTACTGAGTAAAATGTTAAGCAGATCAAATGTTAACCATAATGTTCTTAATGCTAAACTCCACAAAAAAGAAGCTGACATAGTTGCTGAAGCAGGAGATCCAGGAGTGGTAACAATAGCTACAAATATGGCGGGTAGAGGAACTGATATTAAATTAAGTAAAGATGTTATTGATGCAGGAGGTCTTGCAATTATTGGTACAGAAAGACATGACTCAAGGAGGGTTGATAGGCAGCTTAGAGGAAGATCAGGGAGACAAGGTGATCCAGGCAGTTCTCAATTTTATGTTTCTTTTGAAGATAATCTTATGAGATTATTCGGTCAAGATCGAGTTTCAAATATAATGGATAGAATGGGATTAAAAGATGGAGAAAACATCCAACATCCTATGGTCACAAAATCAATTGAAAGAGCTCAGAAAAAAGTTGAAGAAAACAACTTTGGTATTAGGAAAAGGCTATTAGAGTATGATGATGTTATGAATTCACAAAGAAATATTATCTATACATTAAGAAAGAATGCTTTGAAAGGTGACAGACTCCAGATTGATATAACTAATATCATGTTTGACACTATTGAAGAAATTGTTATAGAAAACAAAGGCTCTAACAATTTTAAAAACTTTGAGTTTGAATTGATAACTACTTTCTCAATGTCATCTCCAGTAACTGAAAATGAATTTCTAGAATCTAGTGAAGATGATTTAGTTAATAATTTATACGAAGAGTTAAATACTTTTTATAGAAATAAAAAAGAATTAAATAGAACACTAGCTTTCCCTGTAATAAAAAATGTTTATGAAAACAAGACCAATTCCTTCAAAAGAATTGTAGTTCCATTTACAGATGGAAAAAAAATTATAAATATTGTAACTGATCTTAAAAAATCATATGAAAGCAACGGAGAGAATTTAATTGATGATTTTGAAAAAAATATTTCTCTTGCTATTATTGATGAAAAATGGAAAAATCATCTTAGAAAAATGGATGAGCTTAAGCAGTCAGTTCAATTAGCTGTTCATGAGCAAAAGGATCCACTATTAATTTATAAATTTGAAGCATATGAATTGTTTAAGTCTATGATTCATATTCTTAATAAAGAATTACTCTCCTTTCTTTTTAAATCTAATTTACCAGATAATCAGGGTAAAATTAAGGATGCATCAGGCAATACCTCAAGTAAAAATGATTATGAAACATCAAAACAAGAAAGCTTAAATAGTGATGAGTTAGCTGAGAGAGCCCGTAGAGTTGGAGCTAGTGCGAGTAATCAAAATCAGAAGGTTGAAACTATAACACGAGAATTACCAAAAATTGGAAGGAACGAAAAAGTGGAGATTAAAAATTCCAATTCAGGTGAGATTAAATCCTTAAAATTTAAACAAGCTGAAAGGTTACTTCAAACAGGTGAATGGGAGTTAGTTAGCTAATTTTAACTGCATTATTCTTAAGTTTTTAACTTATAAATATCAAATACGTAATTTAATAACACTTTTTCTGCCAATTTAATAATTATATTATTAAACTTTTTTGTTTTAAACAGATACGCGTTTACGAACGATTGATAATGATATTTTTGTAATTCACTTATGAAATTAAAAGACCAAGGTTTATATCTCTCAGAGTTTGAACATGATAATTGTGGTGCAGGATTTATATGTAGTTTAAATGGCGAGAAGACCAATACTATTATTAGTCAAGCTCTTAATATTTTAACTTGCTTAGAACACAGAGGCGCAGTTAGTTCTGACGGAAGAACAGGTGATGGTGCTGGTATACTAATTGAAATACCTCATGAATTTTTTGTTAAGCAATGTGACTTTACAATCCCTAGTTCAAATGAATATGCCGTTGGTATGGTTTTTTTACCTAATAAAGTAAATCAATCTAATCACTGTATAAAGATTTTTGAAGATGAAATAAGGAACCAAGATTTAGAAATATTAGGGTGGAGAAATGTTCCTGTTAATTCAAAAGTAGTTGGATCTATCGCTGGTAATACCCAACCTCAAATAAAACAAGTCTTTATTAAGCGTAATAGCTCTGGGTTAAGTGATAAAGATTTTAACTTAAGACTATTTATAGCTAGAAAAATTAGTGAAAATTTAATCTACTCGTCTGAATTAAATCAAAAGGAATATTTTTATTTTTCAAGTTTAAGTCTTAGAACAATTATTTATAAAGGGCTTCTAATTCCTGAAGATATTGAGAGATTCTACGTTGACCTAAAAAATCCTAATCTAGTAACTAAACTTGCACTTGTTCATCAAAGATTTTCAACTAATACTTTTCCAACTTGGGATTTAGCTCAACCATTTAGATACATGTGTCATAATGGAGAAATAAATACTTTAAAAGGAAATATTAGTAGAATGAAAACTAGGGAAGAGCTTTTCAAATCAGCAGGTATTTCTAAAGAGGATATGTCTAGAATTCTACCTATTATAATCCCTGGAAAATCAGATTCTGCATCTATGGATATGGTTCTAGAATTATTATTAATGACTGGAAGATCTTTGCCTGAGGTTATGATGATGATGGTTCCTGAAGCATGGGAAAAGCATAATTCAATGACGGATGAAAAAAAAGCATTTTACAAGTATAATAGTTGCATTATGGAACCTTGGGATGGTCCTGCTTCTATTCCTTTCACAGATGGTAAATATATTGGTGCGCTTTTAGATAGAAATGGACTAAGACCTTCTAGATACACGGTTACAAAAGATGGTTATGTTATTATGTCATCTGAAACAGGAGTAGTAGATTTAGATCCAGAGAATATATTGTCTCATGGAAGGTTAGAACCAGGAAAGATGTTTTTGGTAGATATGGATGAAGGTAGAATTATTAACGATACTGAAATTAAAGAGAATATAATCACTCAGAGGCCATACAAGAAATGGGTTAACAAAAATGTTTTACAATTAAGTGATATTTCATATACTGGAAATAGAACTCCAGATGAAAAAATCAATTTAGAAGTTAGACTTAAAATATTTGGTTACACCAAAGAAGATTTCAAAAAAATAATAATTCCTATGAGTATAAGTGGTAAGGAATCTATTGGATCAATGGGAATAGATACTCCACTCGCAGTTCTTTCAAAAAAACCACAACTAGTATATAATTACTTTAAGCAACTATTTGCTCAAGTAACAAATCCACCTCTAGATGGAATCAGAGAGGAAATAGTTACTGATACAAGCTTATCGTTAGGTAAAAATTATAATATCTTTGATATTGTTGAAGAACATTCAATCAGTCTAAATATTAATAATCCTATTATATCAAATGAGGACCTAGATAAGATTAAATATATTAATCATGAAAAGTTTAAATCAAAATCTATAGAATGTTTATATGAATTTAAAAAAGGTCATAATGGAATTGAAGAGGCACTTGACGAAATTGTTTTAAAAATTGAAAGCTTTGTAGATGATGGAACTAATATAATAATATTGAGTGATAGAAAGGTTTCAAAAAAAATGGCACCTATTCCTATTTTACTAGCTTGTTCATTTGTTCATCAAACAATGATCAATCGAAAAAAGAGATCAAAATTTGAAATTATAATTGAATCTGCTGAACCAAGAGAACCTCATCATTTTTCAATGTTATTTGGTTACGGAGCAAGTGCTATTAATCCTTATCTAGTAAATGAAATAATCAGCTACCATCATAAAATCGGACATATTAAAGATATTAGTGTTGAGTCAGCAATAGCAAATTTCAATGAAGCAATAGCTAAAGGAATCCTTAAAGTAATGAATAAAATAGGTATCTCAACATTAAATTCTTATCGAGGTTCTCAAATTTTTGAAGCACTCGGGTTAAAAACAAATTTTATAAATAAATATTTTAAAAACACACCTACAAGAATAGAGGGAGTTGGACTTTATGTTCTTGAAAAAGAAATTAGTCAAAGAATTAAATTTGCATTTAACTCAGAGCCTGACCTCTCTTCTATTAAAATAGGAGGTGAATATAGATGGAGAAGAGATGGGGAAAACCATATGTTAAACCCTACTACAATTTCAAAACTTCAAAATTCTGTTAAAACTGAAAATTATAGCTCATACAAAGAATACTCAGATCTTATTAATAAACAAGAAGAACAATTAATGACAATTAGAGGGCTTCTAAAATTTGTTGATTATAATCCAATTCCTATCGAAGAAGTTGAGCCATGGACTGAAATTGTAAAAAGATTTAAAACAGGTGCTATGTCCTATGGATCTATAAGTAAGGAAGCACATGAAAATCTTGCAATTGCAATGAATAGAATTGGTGGAAAAAGTAACTCAGGTGAAGGAGGTGAAGATTTTGAAAGATTCATGAAAGATGAAAATGGTGATTCAAGAAATAGCTCAATTAAACAAGTAGCTTCAGGTAGATTTGGAGTTAGTTCTTATTATTTAACAAATGCAGATGAAATTCAGATAAAAATGGCTCAAGGAGCTAAACCTGGTGAAGGAGGACAACTTCCAGGTCCAAAAGTTAATCCACTAATTGCCAAAGTAAGAAATTCTACTCCATATGTTGGATTAATCTCTCCTCCTCCCCACCATGATATTTACTCCATTGAAGATCTTGCTCAATTAATATTTGATCTTAAAAATGCAAATCGAGATGCAAGAATTAATGTAAAATTAGTGTCTGAGGTTGGAGTTGGGACTATTGCAGCAGGGGTAGCTAAAGCTAAAGCAGACGTTATTTTAATTTCAGGGTATGACGGAGGTACAGGAGCATCACCTCTTACTTCTTTAAAGCATGCGGGCTTACCTTGGGAACTTGGACTGGCAGAAGCTCAACAAACATTAGTTTTGAATAATCTTAGAAGTAGAGTTGTACTTGAATGTGATGGACAATTAAAAACAGGTAGAGATGTAGCTATTGCATGTCTCTTAGGTGCAGAAGAGTTCGGGTTCTCAACAGCTCCATTAGTAGCATCGGGTTGTATTATGATGCGAGCTTGTCATTTAAATACTTGTCCTGTTGGAATTGCTACACAAGACCCAGAACTAAGAAAGAATTTTAAAGGGAAGCCAGAACATGTAATAAACTTTATGTATTTCGTGGCACAGGAATTAAGAGAAATAATGGCAAACCTAGGATTTAGAAGTGTTGAAGAAATGATTGGCCAAAGTCAAAAATTAAAAGCCAAAGAAGGAGTTGAAGACTACAAAGTTAAAGGAATAAATCTTGATAATATTTTATATAAACCTTTATCTAATAATACTTATAATTACAGAAATACTGAACCTCAAGACCATAATTTAAAAAAGGTTTTAGATTTTAAAATTCTAAAAGATTCAAAATTATCTATAAACAAGAAAATAAAGACCTCTTTAGAGTTTAATATAAAAAATACAGATAGATCAGTAGGTGCTATCCTAAGCAATGAGATATCCAAATTACATGGGGAAAATGGATTACCAAAAGGAACTTTAAATCTAACATTTAAAGGTTCAGCTGGTCAAAGTTTTGGAGCATTCTCAGTAAAAGGACTAAAAATGACAGTGTTTGGAAATACTAATGATTATTTTGGTAAGGGTTTATCAGGTGGAATACTTAGTGTTAGAATTCCAAAAAAATCAACTTTTGAATCAGAAAAAAATATAATAACTGGAAATGTTGCTTTATATGGTGCTGTTTCAGGAGCGGCATACATTAATGGGATTGCTGGAGAGCGATTTTGTGTAAGAAATTCAGGGGCAAAAGCAGTTGTAGAAGGAATTGGAGATCACGGCTGTGAGTATATGACTGGTGGAGCTGTTTTAGTTCTTGGAAAAATTGGAAGAAATTTTGGAGCAGGAATGAGCGGAGGTATAGCTTATATATATAAAAATGAACAATTTTCTAAAAATAAGTTTAATATGGAAATGATAGATTTGGAGTCTATTAAAGACCAGGATGAGGATATTATTAGTGATATGTTAGAAAATCACTTTTCTAATACCAATAGTAAAATAGCAAAAATGATTCTATCTAAATGGAGCAAAGAAAAAAATAATTTTATAAAAGTGATGCCAAAGGAATATAAAATTGCATTAGAGAGAATTGCTCAAGAAAAAATTAATGAACTAATAAAATAATGGGAAAGGTCAAAGGTTTTAAAGAATATAAAAGAATTGACGAAAAGTATATACCAGTTAGGAAAAGGCTTAAAAATTATAAGGAGTTTACAATAGCACCCAAAGAATCTGAATTAAATTTGCAAGCTGCTAGATGTATGGACTGCGGCGTACCCTTTTGTCATAGTGGCTGTCCTCTTGGTAATCTAATACCTGATTTTAATGACTTAGTTTACAATAATAACTGGAAAGAAGCCCTTAAAGTATTACACTCTACTAATAATTTTCCTGAGTTTACCGGAAGATTATGTCCTGCACCATGTGAAGCTTCATGTGTGTTAGGTATAATAGATCCTCCTGTATCAATTGAATTAATTGAAAAACAAATTGTTGAAAGAGGATTTGACGAGAATTGGATTATTCCAAAAATTCCTACAAAAAAAACTGGAAAAAAAATTGCTATAATTGGTTCTGGACCTGCAGGACTTGCAGCATCTCAGCAACTAAATTCTGTTGGCCATAGCGTAACTGTTTTTGAAAGGGATAACCAGATTGGAGGATTACTTAGATATGGTATTCCAGATTTTAAACTTGAAAAAAAAATAATTGATAGAAGAATTGATATTCTAATTCAGGAAGGTATAAATTTTGAATGTAACGTTGAAATAGGAGAGACAATGAAGATTGAGGATTTAGAAGAAAAATTTGATGCTATACTTATCTGTAGTGGGTCATCAATCAAACGTGATTTAGATATTCCAGGTAATAAACTTTCTGGGATTGTTCAGGCTATGGATTTCTTAACTCATAATAATAAATATGTTGATGGACAGATAGATAAACATAGTGATAAGTTTAATGCTAAAAACAAAAATGTTATAGTTATCGGAGGAGGAGATACTGGTTCAGATTGTATAGGAACATCTAATAGACATGGATCAAAAAGTGTGACTAACTTTGAGTTAGCTGAAAAACCATCTACTGAAAGACTTTCAAAAAATCCATGGCCCCATTGGCCATTTACATTAAAATCATCTTCATCACATAAAGAAGGAGTTGAAAGAAAGTGGAGTATTTTGACGAAGGAGTTTATTGGTGATGAAAATAATAATATTAAAAGTTTAGTGACAGTTAATGTTGAGTTTAATGAAGAAAAAAATCAATTTATTGAAATCCCCAACTCAAAAAAAATATGGGACTGTGACTTAGTTATTCTAGCATTAGGTTTTACTGGTCCAGAGAAAAAACTTCCAAAAGAATTAGATGTCATGCTTGATAAAAAAGGTAATATATCAGCTAATTCTAACTATCAAACAAAAAAAAATAATATTTTTACTGCTGGTGATTGTAGGAGAGGACAATCTCTAATTGTATGGGCAATTTCTGAAGGAAGAGAAGCTTCTTATCATTTGGACAACTACCTGATGGGATCATCAAACCTTCCGAGAAAAAATACTTTTGGAGACCTCTGATGTGATTACTTTGGAATAAAAATATCATGAACTCAAAAAGGATTAAATTCCTGGTTTTTTCTGCTTCGTATCCCTACAGAGGTGGAATTTCTGACTCCACTCACTCTTTTTGCAATGAGTTGATAGATAATAATCTAAACACTGAAGTTTGGACTTTTTCACTTTTATATCCTAATCTTATTTTTCCAGGTAAAACACAGTATAGTAATGAAAAGTATAATCAGAAATTTATAGTAAGAAGACTTATCAATACTATTAATCCATTTAATTGGATTAAAGTTTCTAAAAAGGTTAATAAACTTAACCCTGAATTTCTAATACTAAGGTATTGGTCACCAATTCTATGCTTACCTTATTTTTTTATTGGACTATTTCTAAATAAAAAGATAAAAGTTATTGGTCTTATCGATAATTGGACTAATCATGAAAAAGTTCCTTTTGAAAATATTCTTCGAAAACTTTTTATGAATGTTTGTAATAGTTTTATTTCATTCTCAGATAACGTTGGAAATGAAATTAAGTTTAGTACTCAAAAAAAAGTCCTTTCATTATTTCACCCAATTAACTCAAACTTACCTAAAATTAAAGATAAACATAAAGCAAAAGCAAATCTTGACTTAGATAAATCTTATTATGTCTCTTTTATTGGATTAATAAGAAAATATAAAGGAGTAGAATTATTAATTAGCAGTTTTAAATATCTGAAGAATGAAAATATAAAATTGATAATAGCAGGAGAGTTTTATGACCCCATTGATAAATATTTAAATCAAATAAATAAACTAGGTTTAAAAGAAAAAGTCATAATTGAAAATAATTTCTTAGAGTCATCTAAAATAAGGGATTATATATGTGCAAGTGATCTAGTTATCCAACCTTATACAAGAGCAAGTCAAAGTGGAATTACACCTGTTGCATACTTCTATGAAACTCCTTTAATTGTTTCTAATGTTAATGGGTTAAAAGAGATAATACAAAGAGATAAAAGTGGAGAAGTTTTTAATAATACTGCCAAAGATCTTTCAAAGGCAATTCTCAATTCGATAAAAAGTGATAGACAAGAATTATATATTTCTAATATTAGAAAGTCTAAGGTTAAATATACTTGGTCAAGATTTATTAAAGAACTTGAAATAATATAATTTTTTATCATAAAAATTAAAGGTTAAAATACCAATAATTAATCCAAAAGCAGCTCCAAATAATATATCTAGAGGAAAATGAACTCCAAGATAAATCCTACTATATGATATAAGGGAAGCATATAGAAGTGAAAAATAGATAAGATATTTAAACTTGTTTTTATATAAAAGACCAAAGAAAACAGCTAGAGTAAAAGAATTTGAAGCATGTGCAGAGAAAAAACCATATTTACCACCACAACTCTCTTTTACAAGTCTTAGTGAGTCTTTTATCATTTCATTATAACAAGGTCTTAGTCTTTGAAAGGAATCCTTAAATAAATTTGCTGTTTGATCTGTAATTGTAATCATAAAAGCAATCAAAATTAGAAGATAAAATAATTCTGAAAATTTAAATTTTAAACTTCTCTTGTAAAAGTAAAGGAATAATAGAGTAGAATAAAATAAAACATTAGCTTCTTTAGTAGATAAAAAAATCCAAAAATTGTCAAATAAAGAAAACCCTAAACTATTAAGATATATAAATAATTCAGTATCAAGATTAAGAATATCTTCAATCATTTAGTAATATTATTTTTTTTGAAAGATAATTAAATCTAAGAAAAAGAAATAATGATGAAAAAAACAAACCTGATAATAATCCTATCCATATTCCTACGATTGCTAGAGAAGTGTGAAAACCTAAAAAGTAAGAAATAGGGAAGCCTAAAATACCATAAGAAAAGAATATAATTATTGCTGGTTTATTTACATCTTGCATACCTCTTAAGGCACCAAGAACTACCGCTTGAATACCATCAAATAGCTGAAACACTCCTGCAACAATTAATAATTTAGATGCAATAGTTAATACCTCATTAACATCATTTAAATTAGATGGATCTGAAGGGTCAAGGTAAAGTAAAGGGAGAAGATCATTAAATATTAAAAAGATTAAACAGAAAAAAAAGTCAATTATAATTATTAATAAAAGTGTAGATATTGCAACTTCTCTTAATTTTCTAAAATTCATCATCCCTCTTTGATTTCCAACTCTTATCATCGCTGCTACTCCTACACCGAGAGCAACCATATAGGTCATAGAAGATAAATTTAATGCTATTTGATTTGCAGCTTGTGAGTTTTTTCCAATAAAACCTGACATCCAAACTGCAGAAATAAAAAAAGCTACCTCAAAGAAACTATGTAATGCAGAAGGAAGTCCTAGATATAGAATCTTTTTTACTCTCTCAATCTCAACTTTAGTAGGAAAAAATCTTTTTATATATTTTGACAATTTTTTATGAAGCTTTAAATAAAAAATTATGAATGTAAGCATACACAACCTAGATATTAGAGTTCCTATAGCAGCCCCCTCTACACCAAGTTTTGGAAAAATCCAAAACCCAAATATTAAAACAAAATTTAAGATAACATTTATAGTATTTCCCACTAGAGTAGAATACATTGCAGCTCTAGTAAAAGATAATCCATCAGCAAATTGTCTAAATGATTGAAAAGTTACAATAGATATAAGTGAAAATGAAACCCAGAATAAATAAGGTGAAGCTAATTCTACAACTTCAACAGGTTGATTCATTGAATATAAAAGGTTCCTATTTAGAAATACTAATAAAAAAAGAACAATACCTAGTATTATACATATTAAAAAACTATGTTCAAAAATCCCTGATATATCTTTATCTTTTTTAGCACCATCAGCCTCAGCTATTAAAGGAGTAATTGCTTGAGAAAAACCAATTCCAATAGACATCCCAATAAAGACAAAACTATTTCCAAGAGATATAGCAGCTAGTTCAGCAGTACCTAATTGCCCAACCATAACATTATCAACAAATTGAACAAATGTATGGCCTAACATACCTATCATTACCGGATATGCTAACTTAATATTATACTTAAACTCTCTAGTGTAGGTAGAGAATTTACTAAGTATATAATTCATACTTATAATTTATAATTATCCATAAGATAGATTAGTGATGCCATTGCAGCTGCACCCAATTCTAATTCACGTTTATTAATTTTATCAAAAGTGTCTGATGCAGCATGATGCACATCAAAATATCTTTGTGGATCGGGTCTTAAACCTGCTAAAATTACCAAACCATCTTTAAGTGGTCCAATATCAGCTCCACTCCCCCCAAGAAAGAAGTTATTCATTCCATAATCCTCAAATAATTCCTCAAATTTCTTTATTAATTTAAATTCTTTTTCTGATGTATCGAAACTGAAACCTCGCGGAGTAAATCCTCCTGCATCAGATTCAAGTGCAAAAAAATGTTTTTCATTTTTTAATTTAGATTCTCTTGCATATTTATTCCCTCCTCTTAATCCATTTTCTTCATTCGCAAATAATACAACTCTAATAGTTCTTTTAGGTTTATAGTTTAAAGATTTAAAAATTCGCAAAACTTCCATAGATTGAACTATTCCAGCTCCATCATCATGACTGCCATCTCCTAGATCCCACGTATCTAAATGTCCTCCTACTACAATTATTTCTTCAGGTTTTTGAGAACCTTTTATTTCTCCAATAACAGTATGGGTTAAAACATCTGGGAAATTCTTAGAATTTTGTCTAAAAAAAAATTTTGTTTTTGGATTTAATGATAACATTGAACTTAAAAGTTCTGCTCCATTTGTACTAATCGCTGCAGCAGGGATTCTTTGATTTAATGTTAATCCATCATAATACATAGACCCGGTGTGAGGATAATCATCAAGAATTGTAGTCATTGATCTTACTATTACCCCTACAGCTCCTAGCTTTGCAGCTTCAGCAGTTCCCCGTGTTCTTTGATCCACACTTCCACCATATGCTTCAAAAGTATTAATTAGAGTCTCATCCATTGGGCGATTATAAAAAACAATTCTTCCACTAACTGAATCTTTACCTAATTCTCTTAACTCATTAAAACTTTTTACTTCAAGAACATTTGCAAATATTCCAATTGAAGGAGTAGAAATTGAACCACCCAGAGCAGCAATCGGCACTGATATGTTATTACCTGGTCTAGTTTCTATATGAGCGTATTCTGGAGCTCCCCTTACCCATTTTGGGACCATTACTGGTTGTAACCAGACTGAATCAATATCTATAAGCTCTAGTTGTTCTTTACCCCACTTTACTGATCTATCATAGTTGACAGAACCAGAAAGTCTACCTCCTATTTGATTAGATAGATAATCAAGCCATTCATAAGATTCACCATTAGATAGAGCTTCGTTGTATATCTTATTTATAAATACTGAATCACTATTAGAATTTTGAGAATACGAAGTAAAAGTAAATGCTATTAAAAACAAATAATTAAGTCGTCTCATGAAATTATTTTTTTGAGGTAAAAAGATTAACATCATCCTTTGATATTGGATTACCACCAAGAATTATCAATCTTTCAACAACATTTCTAAGTTCTCTTATATTACCAGACCATTCATAATCTTCAAGTAACTTTAGTGAATCTGGATTAAATTCTTTTGTTTCAATACCTTGTTCTTTAGATATTAATTTTGAGAAATGAGAAATAAGTATGGGGATATCTGATTTTCTTTTACTTAACTCAGGAACTTCAATCATTATTACAGCTAGTCTATGATATAAGTCTTCTCTAAAGTTACCATTTTCAATTTCCTTTTTTAAATCTTTATTTGTAGCAGCTATAACTCTAACATCTACACTAATATCTTTTTGACTCCCTACTCTTTGAATCTTACTTTCTTCAAGAGCTCTTAATACTTTAGCTTGAGCAGCAAGGCTCATGTCACCAATTTCATCTAAAAATAAAGTTCCATTATTAGCAGCTTCAAATTTACCTTGTCTATCTTTTACAGCAGATGTAAATGAACCTTTAAGATGACCAAAAAGTTCACTCTCAATAAGCTCAGATGGAATAGCAGCACAATTTACCTCAATAAAAGTTCCTTTACTTCTATTACTTCTTTCATGAATATTATGAGCAACAAGTTCTTTACCAGTTCCACTTTCACCAGTTATCAAAACTCTTGCCTCCGTTTGAGCTACTTTATCTATAACTGCATGAATTTCCATAACAGATTTCGAATTCCCAATAATTTCATATTTTTTAGCAACCTTTTGTCTTAAAATTTTATTTTCAGTAACTAACTCCTTTTTTTCAAGAGCATTTCTTACAGAGTTGATAAGTCTATTAAGGTCAGGGGGTTTCGATATAAAATCATAAGCACCAAGTTTCATTGATTCAACTGCTGTTTCAATGTTTCCATGGCCAGTTAACATGATAAAAGGGAGAGTTAAGTTAGTTTTTCGTGTTCTTTGAAGTAACTCAATACCATCGACTTTAGGCATTTTAATATCACAGAGAACTAAATCAAAAGATTCCTTTTTTATTAAGTCAAGACCTTTTTTACCGTCAGAAGCTTGATATATTTCAAAGTTAGAGTCCTCCTCATTTAAAATTCTTACTAGAACTCTTCTGATTGGTTCCTCATCTTCAATTATAAGAATTTTACTCATATTAGGTATATTAGGAAAATCTAAGATAAAATTATTTACGCAAACATATCTCTTACTTTTTCAAAAAAGGACTTATCAGATTTTTTTGGATTAGGTTTAAAATTATCATCATCTAACATTTCTTTGAAAAAATCTTTTTGTTTTTTATTTAGAGTTTTAGGAGTCCAAATATTGACATGCACAAGTAAATCTCCCTTTGAATAGCCATTTAAGTCTGGTATTCCCTTGTTTCTTAATCTAAGTGTTTTGCCAGATTGAATTCCAGAATCAAGCTTAATTCTAACTTTTCCATCAATTAAATGTATGTCCTTAGATATTCCAAGTACTGCTTCAGAAACGCTTATATATAGATCATAGTGAAGATGTTTTCCATCTCTAGTAAAAAGATCATCCTGAGACTCTTCAATTAAAACAAGAAGATCACCTGAAATACCATTTGGATTATTTGAGTCATTACCTTTGCCGGAAACTTTTAATTGCATCCCCTCCTCTACTCCTCCGGGAATTTTTATTGAAACTGTTTCTTCAGAATTAAGCATTCCATTAGCGTCAGATCCTGGTGCTCTAGACAATATTGACTGACCAGACCCATTACAGGTTGGACATACAGAGGTTGATTGCATTCTACCAAGAATTGTATTTGTAATTCTAGAAACCTGACCAGATCCATTACAGGTATTACATGTTGAAAATTTTGAATCTGGTGATAAAATTTTTCGTTTAACTTTAATTTTTTTCTCAACACCATTAATAATTTCTTCTAGATTTAATTTTACCCGTATTCTTAAGTTAGAACCTTTTGAAACTCGTTGACCTGCTCCTCCAAAACCACCGAAAGATGAACCAAAAGCACTCCCAAAAATATCACCAAATTGACTAAAAATATCATCCATATCCATTCCTCCTCCACCACCAAATCCACCTGCACCATCAAATGCACTATGACCAAATTGGTCATATTTAGATTTTTTATTTGGATCACTTAATATTTCGTATGCCTCAGCAGCCTTTTTAAAATTTGATTCTGCAGTCTTATCACCCGGATTTTTATCAGGATGATATTGAATTGCTTTTTTTCTATATGCTTTTTTGATTTCAGAAGCACTTGCACTTTTAGATACACCTAATATTTCGTAAAAATCTTCTTTCATATTTATTTATTGAGCAACAACAACTTTTGGAAAATTTATAATAATATCACCAAGCTTATAACCGCCTTGAATTATATCTATAATTTTACCTTTTTGCTTATCATCTATTGCAGGGATTTGACTTATTGCCTCATGAATTTCAGGATCGAAAATATCACCAATATTTACTTCAACTTCAATTAGACCCTGATTCTTTAAAGTATCATTGAATTTACTATAAATCAATTTTATGCCTTCGTCATTATCAGATTCAGAATCTTGATTAAGAGCTCTTTTAAAATCTTCTAAAACTGGAACCAAACTAGTCAGAATTTCTTTCCCAGCTGTCTTGTATAATTCTATCCTTTCCTTAGAGGTTCTTCTTTTGTAATTTTCAAACTCAGCAAATAATCTAATGTACTTGTCTTGTTCAAGTTTTAAATTTTCATTCAATTCCTTAATACTAGAAGACTTCTTTTTAACTGAGGGTTTAGAAGACTTTTTAATATCCGTTTTCTTTTTAGTCATTGATTAATTTTATATAGTAACTGCAATTTTTTTGCCAGAAAAATTTTATGCCAGAATGTCATATTATTTTGATAAATCTTTTAATGCATCATCAATCTTTGGAAATCTGAAAATAAAGTCATCTAAATCATTTGAAATAACTTTCTGACTAGAAAGAACTAATTCAGACATTTGACCAAAGAATATTTTCACAATAAACTTGGGAATATTTGGAAATATTATTTGAGATCTATTATGAAATGCAATTTTTCTTAATAATTCATTCTGAGTAATTGGATTGGGGGAAACTAGGTTAAAAACTCCTCTATAATTTTTCTCTGCGCATCTTATAAAAAAATTTGCAACATCAATAACGTGTATCCATGATTGCCATTGATTTCCTTTTCCTAAAGCAGAAAGTAAGAAGATTTTAGAAAGATTTTTTGAGATTTTAAATACACCTCCAGACTTTGAAAGTACAAGGCCAATTCTTAAAATGGAAAAGGAAATCTCTGGTAGTTTTTTTTCAAATTCTAAAACTTTAGATTCCCATTTTATTACTACTTGATTAATAAAAGAATCTTTAATATTTTTAGAGTCATCTTCACTTGAAACTCTTGTAAGAGAATTAGAATAAGCTGCAATCCCAGAGGCATTGACAAATGATTTCAATTTAATTCCTTTTTCTTTAATCATTTTTAGAATAAAATATGTTGAATCTAGCCTACTATTTAAAATTTTAGACTTGTTTTTAGTTGTCCATAGATTAAATACACTAAAACCTGCTAAATTAATAACAGTATCAACACCATTAAAGCAATTAATGTCAATTTCTTCAGAATATGGATCCCAATAGAAATATTTTAAATTGATATTTTTAGATATTAATTTTTTGTTCCGGCTAAGTATATGTACTTGATATTTTTTAGCAAGTGCAAGATTAGTAATTTCTTGACCTAATGTACCTGAACCACCTGTTATTAATAGCTTCATATTGATTTTTTATTTATCTTTCGCTTAATATGGAAATAATTAGATCGAACTCTACAAAAATAGTTGATGTTGACTTCAATTCTATAAAATTTGGAGAAATTTTTACTGATCATATGTTTGAGTGTAATTTCAAAAATGGTGATTGGGAAGCTCCTGTTATTAGACCATATAGTTCAATTGACATGGATCCATCTTCTCATGTTTTTCATTATGGTCAAGCAGTTTTTGAGGGAATGAAAGGATATAAGGATACTAAAGACCAAATATGGTTATTTAGACCGAAAGATAATTATGAAAGACTAAAAAAATCCTGTGTGAGAATGAATATTCCAGTATTACCTTCAGAATATTTTTTTAAGGGACTTGAAAAACTAGTATCCCTTGAAAAAAAATGGATTTCTAATAAGCCAGGTTCATCATTATACATAAGACCATTTGTTTTTTCATCATCTGCAATGCTCGCAGCAAGCCCTTCACTAGACTATAAATTTTTAATAATTTGCTCTCCAGGAGCTGCATATTACTCGAAACCATTAAGTGTTTATGTTGAAGATAAATATAGTAGAGCTGCCCCTGGTGGTGCTGGTTATGCTAAGGCTGCTGGAAATTATGGTGCTGCGTTTTACCCAACGTCTTTAGCTATATCTAAAGGTTTTGATCAAATTGTATGGACAGACTCTGAATCTCATCAAAAAATTGAAGAAGTTGGTACAATGAGTATTGTATTTAGACTAGGAGAAAAATTAGTTACACCTAAAACAAGTGATACAATTTTAGATGGTGTTACAAGAAATAGCGTTATACAAGCTGCAAAAGATCAAGGTATTGAAGTAGAAGAGAGAGATATAACTGTATCTGAACTGATATCAGAATTTAAATCTGGTAATCTTAGAGAAATTTTTGGATGTGGAACTGCTGCAGTAATTGCCCCTATTTCTTCTTTTGGATATAAAGACGAAAGATTTGAAATCAGAGAAGTTGAAAATAGTTATGCAGACAGTCTTAAAACTTCTATTGTAAATATTCAACAGAATTTATCTGAAGATTCTCATGGATGGAGATATAAAATATTAGACTAATTACTTTTCTAGAATGTCCTTAATATTTGGCTTAAAATAGTTTGGACCTTTTAATATTTTTCCATCTTCTCTAATAACTGGAGAGCCATCAGTACTAAGTTTACTCATATTACTTCTTTGAATTTCTTCAAAAACTTCTACAATCTTATCTTGTAATCCATGAGCTAAAATTGTTCCACAAAGAATGTACAGTTTATCACCCAAAGCATCGGCAATTTCAACTAAATCTTTATTCTTAGCTGCTTCTAAATATTCATTATTCTCTTCTTGCATTAATCTATATCTAAGATCAACTATAGACTCATCAAGATTTGCTTCTTGACTCTCTGAATATTCAATTTTAAAAGCTTTATTAAATTCCTTTACCGCATCAATGGCATTAGTTATCATAATTATTAAATTTACATTAGAAAAGTTTAATAAAATTAATTAATGTTTACTAAAGGACAGCTTATTTTTGCTTTAATATTTACAATTGTATTCTCTTTAATTATTGGTTATTCTTATTTAAAGGATTATAGACTTCATAAAGTTTATTACAAAAATTCATATGTAATACTTATAATATTTATTGTTTTTATTTCAATTATAGCTACCTATAGCAGTTTATTTAGATAAATGAAAGATATCCTATTGGTATTTATCGGAGGTGGATTAGGATCAGCTATAAGGCTTTTACTTAATAAAATAGTTCCTAGTGATGCTTTTCCATACTCAACCTTAACTGTTAACTTAATTGGAAGTTTTTTTATAGGTTTTATAATAAGTTATCTCATACATCACAATATGTTAAAATCAGATTATTATTATTTTTTAGTTATCGGTATTTGTGGAGGATTAACAACATTTTCAGCTTTTTCACTTGAAAATCTTAATCTATTGAAGTCCAATGATATAGCTCAGTCTATTCTTTATGTAATTATTAGTGTATCTTTCTGTATACTTTTAGCTTACATTGGATTTATTCTAATGAATAAAATTTTAAACTATTAATATGAAAAAACCTCTATTTATTTTTCTTAGCCTTTTTCTATCAATAAATGCTTACTCTCAAGAAAAGAAACTTTCTGACGGACCATTTAACCAACTGATCATTCGTGGAGCTATACTAGTAAATGGAAATGGAAGTCCGCCATTGGGTCCTGTAGATATCGTAATTGAACAAAATATAATTAAATCTATCAAAACCGTAGGATATCCAGGAGTAGAAATAGTAGAAAGTAGACGTCCAAAACTGAAAAAAAATGGAAGAGAAATTAATGCTAATGGAATGTATGTTCTTCCAGGTTTCATTGATATGCATGGACATATAGGTGGAAGAGCTCAAGGCGCAGAACCAGATTATGTTTTTAAATTATGGTTAGCACATGGAGTTACAACAGTGAGAGAGCCAGGGGGTAGAGGATTAGATTTTAGTCTTAATCTAAAAAATAAAAGTTTAAAAAATGAAATCATTGCTCCAAGACTTTCTATTTATACAGGATTTGGATCTGGTTTTCAAGAGGAAATTAGCACTGAAGAACAGGCTAGAGAATGGGTCAGGTATAACGCAAAAAAAGGAGCTGACGGAATTAAATTCTTTGGTGCTAAGCCAGATATTATGATTGCTGCATTAGATGAAAATAATTCATTAGGATTGGGGTCCGCAATGCATCATGCACAACTTAGTGTTGCAAAATGGAATGTTTTAAATTCAGCTAGAGCCGGTTTAACATCTATGGAACATTGGTATGGTCTTCCAGAGGCACTTTTTAATGACAAAATCGTACAAAATTTTCCTTATGACTTCAATTATTCTAATGAACAACACAGGTTTGAGGAAGCAGGAAAATTATGGGAACAAGCAGCAGAACCTAATTCAGAACACTGGAATAATGTGATGAACGAGTTAATTAGTTTAGATTTTACTCTAGATCCAACATTTAATATATATGAAGCTAGTAGGGATTTACAAAGAGCTAGAAGAGCTGAGTGGCATGAAGAGTATACATTGCCTAGTTTATGGGAATTTTATCAACCTAGTAGAATATCACACGGTTCTTATTGGCATTTCTGGGGCACCGAACAAGAGGTTGCATGGAAGAGAAACTTCAACCTATGGATGAAATTTGTAAATGAATATAAAAATAGAGGTGGAAGAGTTACAGTTGGATCTGATTCTGGATTTATTTTTCAACTATATGGTTTTGCATATATAAGAGAGTTAGAACTTTTAAGAGAGGCAGGATTTCATCCAATAGAAGTAATAATGTCTGCAACATTAAATGGAGCAGAAGCCTTAGGTATGGATAATGAAATTGGTTCTATTGAAATTGGAAAGAAGGCAGATTTGATAATTATTGAGGAAAATCCCTTAGAGAATTTTAAGGTATTGTATGGTACAGGTGCAATTAAGCTTAATGATAAAAATGAAGTTAAAAGAGTTGGCGGTGTCAAGTATACGATTAAAGATGGTATTGTTTATGATTCTAAACTTTTACTTGAAGATGTAAAGAAAATGGTAAGAAAGAGCAAGGATGAATTAGACTATGAAATTTATCAACCAGGACAGGAAAAAGATTGGATGAGAAAAAACAAAAAAAAGATTGATTAGTTTGTATTGTTCAAAAACTCAAACATCTTTGAATTAAAAGTATTTGGTTTATCTACATTGACTACGTGACCACAATTAGGAATTACAAATAATAAAGACTTCTTATGTGCTTTAACCAATTCTTTTACGGAAGGAAGAAACATATAATCTTGATCACCCATAATATAATATGTAGGTATAGTGATTTCAATTTGTCTAAAAAATTTAAGCAATGGAACAAGCTCAGTAGTTAACTGAAACCATTTCTTAAATTCTTTTTGATATAATTTTTTTGCTTCATTAACAAATAATAATCTAGATTCTTTATGATTTTTATTAGGCATTATAATAAATGCTAAGAGATTATATATCCACATATAAGGTAATATTGACTTTGTAGAATTACCAAGAAACATTAGTATTTTAGATCTAAGATTAAGTTTCATTATAGCTCCACCCATAATAAGACTTTGAACCCTTTGAGGGTTTTTTTCAGCAAAATTTCTAATTAAAATTGTACCAAGTGAAATTCCAACAAAATGAGATTTCTTTATTTTTTCAGCATCAATAACTTCAAGAATATCATTTGTTATTGAATTAAAAGTATACTTCTTTTTAAAAGGATTAAGAGCAATAGCTTTAGACTTTCCATGACCCCTAAGATCTAATAAAAGAAGATTATAATTTTTTGAAAAATATTTTATTTGTTTATACCATATAGTTGAGCTTCCTCCTGCTCCATGTACAAAAGTTATCCAATTTGCATTCTTATTTTTACAAACAAACTTGGTGTAATGAATCATACTTATAATTTGTTAATAATTAATTCCATTTCACTTTGAATTTTTTTTGCTTCTTCTGCAGCTTTTTTAGCAAAATCATCATTAGGAGAAGCGTAGATAATTGATCTTGATGAATTTACTATTAATTTATAATCTTTATCTAATCCATATTCACATATTTCCTTCAAATTTCCACCTTGAGCGCCAACACCAGGAATTAATAAATATGAATTTGGAACTAGTTTTCTAATCTTTCCAATTTGTTCAGTATTTTTTGCACCAACAACATACATTATCTTATCATTATTTGTCCAAGTCTTTGAAATATTGATAACTTTCTCATATAACTTACCAGAATTATCATCTACAACTGTTTCTTGAAAATCTTCAGAGCCCTTATTAGAGGTTAGGGCAAGTAAGAAGACAAACTTATTATCAAAAGTTAGAAAAGGTTCAACTGAATCAGAACCCATATAAGGGGAAACAGTAATTGAATCAAAGTCTAAATCTTTTAAAAATGCACTTGCATACATTTTAGATGTATTTCCTATATCCCCTCTCTTTGCATCTGCTATTGTAAATATATCAGGATAATTATCTTTTAGATATTTAGAAATTTTTACAAGAGATTTATAACCTTCTACTCCATGTGCTTCAAAAAAAGCAATATTAGGTTTATATGCAATTGCATATTGATTTGTTGAATCTATAATTTGTTTTGCAAATTCAAATATTGGGTCATCGTTATTAATCAATGATTTAGGAATCCTTTTGATATCAATATCCAAGCCTATACACAGAAAAGACTTTTTTTTATTTATTTGACTATTAATTTTATTATTTAACATTATACCTCACCCGCTTCTTTTAGTCTCTCAGTATTTATGAAAAGTTGTATTTCATCAATTAACTTTGATACATCTCCATCTAATATTTTTGGCAAATCATATAGAGAAAGACCTATTCTATGATCAGTTACCCTTCCCTGAGGATAATTATATGTTCTAATTTTAGCAGATCTATCTCCAGATTTAACAAGCTCATTTCTTTTTTTAGAATCAGACTCCATTCTTTTGTTTAATTCAATTTCATATACCCTTGATCTTAAAACTTTCAGAGCTTTTTCTTTATTTTTATGTTGAGATTTTTGATCCTGACATTGAGCAACAATACCAGTAGGTTCATGAGTTAACCTCACAGCAGATAATGTGGTATTTACTGATTGACCTCCAGGTCCAGAAGAACAAAAATAATCAACCCTAACCTCATTCATATTAATTTCTACATCAAACTCTTCTGCTTCAGGAAGAACCATAACTGTTGCTGCAGAAGTATGAACTCTTCCTTGTGTCTCTGTTTGGGGAACTCTTTGAACTCTGTGAACACCTGATTCATATTTAAGAACACCGTAAACATCTTGTCCAGATATTTCAAAAATAACCTCTTTAAATCCACCATCATTTCCCTCACTAGTATCAACAACACTAATTTTCCATTTTCTATCTTGAGCAAACTTTGTATACATTCTATATAAATCTCCTGCAAAAATACTAGCCTCATCTCCCCCAGTTCCTGCTCTGATTTCAACAACTACATTTTTGGAGTCTTCTGGATCTTTAGGTATTAATAGAATTTTTATTTCTTCCTCAAGACTATTAATATCTTGTTTTGATAGATCTAATTGCTCTTTAGCCATAGCAACCATATCTTCATCATCAGATGAATTTAAATACTCCTCTGCCTCTAATTTTTGGCTTACTGCATTCTTGTAAAGCTTACCTTTATCTACTAGCTTTCTAAGTTCTTTTAGCTCCTTATTTAATTGAATATATTTTTTTTGATCAGCAATAATATCAGGATTACTAATCATTTGATATATCTCATCATATCTTTTTTCAACTATTTCAATTTTTTCTAGTAGCATATTATAACTGTCTAATATTCAAAATTACCTAATTCTGATTGAATAGTTAATTTCTTATGTTCTGATTTAAGTACTTCGCCTATAATTTTAGCTTCAATACCAACTGATTTTGATATTTTAATTATTTCAGCGGCATTGACAGAATCTGTATATATTTCCATTCTATGACCCATATTAAATACTTTATACATCTCTTTTGGATCTGTACCTGACTCATTCTGAATGAGTTTAAAAATTGGAGGTGTTTCAAAAAGATTATTTTTAACAATATGGAGATTGTCTATAAAATGAAGAATTTTAGTTTGACCACCCCCTGTACAATGAATTATTCCATCAATTTTATCTCTACCTACATTGTCAAAAATATTTTTTAATAGTGGTGCGTATGACCTAGTAGGTGACAAAAGCATCTTTCCAATATTAAGATCAAAATTTTTAAGCGTATCTGTTAATTTTTTTGAGCCACAGTAAGTCAATTCATCAGGAACTTCATTATCAAATGATTCTGGATATAATGACTTTAAATATTTAGATAACACATCATGACGAGCTGATGTTAGACCATTACTTCCTATACCAGAATTATATTCTTTATCGTATGAGGAAATACCTGTTGATGATAATCCTACAATAACGTTTCCTGGCTTTATATTAGAATTATCAATTATTTGATCTTTTTTTATTCTAACTGTTAAACAAGAATCAACAATTATTGTTCTAACTAAATCACCAACATCAGCAGTTTCTCCACCTCCACTATGAATATTTATTCCTAAATCTCTATAATAAGAAAGGATTTCATTAGTACCAGAAATAATTTGAGAAATAACTTCACCTGAAATTTTATTTTTATTTCTACCGATAGTAGAAGAGAGAACTATGTTATCTATTGCTCCAACACATGCAACATCATCAAGATTCATTACAATTGAATCTTGAGCAATTCCTTTCCATACTGATAAGTCTCCAGTCTCCTTCCAATAAACGTATGCAAGAGATGACTTAGTACCGGCGCCATCAGAATGTATAATTAAAGCATGTTCGTTAGAGTCTGATATAAAATCAGGAAGTATTTTACAAAAGGCCTTTGGATACAGACCTTTATCTTGATTTTTAATAGCATTATGGACATCTTCTTTGTCAGAAGAAACTCCTCTTAATTTATATCTATTGGACATTTTTCAGCGTAAAGTTATCAAAAAAAAATCTTAATAAGTTTTTAATAAAATTCATTTATCAGTTGACTTAAAATTTTCAATTTAATTTAATTTAGAATTTTAAAATTATATCTATATAGCTAGTGAATTTTTCTCATTTTTATAACTCATTTTATATAAAATTGATAAATTTTTAAGCTATAAATATTAGATTAATAAAAATTGATTTTAATAATACTATTTGAAAGTAAACATTTTAAAAAAAATTAAATTAGACGACAAATAAAAAAAACAAAATGAGCAAATCTAAATTAGAATACATATGGCTTGATGGTTATACTCCTACTGCGAACATGAGGAGTAAAACTAAAGTGATTAATAATTTTAGCGGAAAAATCGATGACTGCCCTGAATGGAGTTTCGATGGCTCCTCAACTCTACAGGCAGAAGGTAATTCATCTGATTGTATCTTAAAACCTGTTGCAATTTATCCAGATCCAACAAGAGAAAGTGGATACTTAGTAATGACAGAAGTTCTAAATGCTGACAGAACTCCTCATGTATCAAATTCAAGATCTACAATCGATGATGATGATAATGACTTTTGGTTCGGTTTTGAACAAGAATATTTTATTATGGATAATGACACCCAACTTCCTCTTGGATTTCCAGTTGGAGGATATCCAGGTCCTCAAGGAATGTATTATTGTTCAGTTGGTGGAAAAAATACTCATGGAAGAGAATTAGTAGAAATTCACTCAGACCTGTGTATTGATGCTGGATTAAACTTTGAAGGTATAAATCAAGAAGTTGCCTCTGGTCAGTGGGAATTTCAAATTTTTGCAAAAGGTGCTAAAAATGCAGGTGATGAAATATGGATAGCTAGATACTTATTGGATAGACTAACAGAAGATTATGGATACTATATAGAGTACCACCCAAAACCTATAAAAGGGGATTGGAATGGATCTGGAATGCATGCAAATTTTTCAAACAATACTTTAAGAACATGTGGAGATAAAGCTACATATGAAAAGATATGTGAAGCGTTTAGACCTCTAACTAAGGAGCACATCGAGGTATATGGTGAATTTAATGACCAAAGACTTACGGGACTCCATGAAACTCAATCAATTCATGAGTTCAGTTTTGGTATTTCTGATAGAGGGGCTTCAATTAGAATTCCAATTGGAACTGTTGAAAGTGGATGGAAAGGCTGGCTGGAAGATAGAAGACCTGCTTCAAATGCTGATCCATACAAAGTAGCAGCTAGAATTGTTAAGACTGTTAAAAGCGCTTAATCAATTAACTCAATAAAGGGATTATAAATATTAGATACAATATCAATAATATAATCCCTTTTTTTCTTGTCAATACATTTCGTTTTCCAAAATAAGCAAGTGGTAGTATTATTGCTGAGAATAGAATCACCCAAAGCATATCATTAAATAATGTACTGTTTTCAATTCCACCAATTGGTATTATTGAAGAAGTAACTCCAATAACTACTAGTAAATTAAAGATATTAGAGCCAATCAGATTTCCAATTGATAAATCGTTTTGTTTCTTCAGTGATGCAACAATTGAAGCAGCAAGCTCCGGAATACTTGTCCCAATTGCAACCATAGTAATACTAATTATTCTCTCAGAGATTTCAAATTTGTTAGCTACTGATACTGCTGATTTTATTAAAGTTTCAGATCCCAACCATAATAATGATCCACTAAAAAAAATATATATAAATGATTTTGTAAAGGATATTTTAGTGTTGTCAATCTCCTCAGAGAATTCAGAAATACTTTTCTTTTGGTAGATAAAAAGATAGAAAAGAATTGCTGTTATCGAAATAAGTAAAATAAAACCTTCAGTTCTAGATATCTGATTATCTGTGTATATGATAAAATAAAAAAGTGCAGTGGAAATCATTAACAAAGGAAAATCAGTATAATAAAACCTATGTTTTAGGGTTATTGGATATATAATTGTAATTATTGCCAGTACTAAGCCAATATTAGCAATATTAGAACCTAATACATTCCCAATTGCAAAACTTGGCAACCCATCAAGAGTAGCATTTAAGCTTACTATTAATTCTGGAGCAGAAGTTGCAAAAGAAACTACAGTCATACCAATAACAATCTTAGGTACAGAGAATTTTAATGAAATATCAATTGAAGATTTTGTAAGTAAATCTCCTCCGTAAGAGAGTAATATTATACCAAATAAAATTCCTAAGTAATCCAAAATCTTTTTTTTGAGGGCAATGGAGGACTCAAACCCCCATCTGAAGAGCCGTAATCTTCTGTTCTATTCAGTTGAACTAATTGCCCGAGTTAGTGCAAAAATATATATATAATTTATAATTTAGACGTTAATGAATATATTTCTGACTTGTTTATTTAATGGCCTTTACAAAGAGTATATATGGCTTCATAAAGAGTATGAAAAAAATTGGAGTAAACCAAAAAGATATTCTGAACTTACTCCGAAGGAAATTAAGGTTATAATTAATAAATATGAATCTGGATTAATAGATGGGTCAACTAATAAACTAATTTTTAAAAAGGTTATAAGAATTGAAAATATTCTTAATAAAAGATTAAAAAAATATCAATTTGAGACTTATAATGAGTTAAATAGGTTTGGAAATTTAAAGGAGTTTAGACTCTACCAATTTGTAAAAGCATACAAAAGAGCTCTCGAAAATTATTATAAAAGAATTTTAGTTAGTTAAATTTCTTAACTTTAAGAAAAAAAGAAATGGACTGTAGATGTAAAGATTGCGATTGTACTAAATCATGTGATTGCACTTGCTGTAATTGTTAGCAGCAGTAATATAAAATGCTGAATATTAATTACTTACTTAAAGTTATTAACAATTTTAAGTTTAAATTTGTTTTTGTACAATAGATTTATACTTTTATAAATGATAAGCAGTTGTTATGGAAAAATCCGCCAAAACACTCAAAGTGAAAACTTAGAAAAACCTTATCAAGCTTTAAACGTTAAAAATCAGTAAGATTAACTGTAATTTGGAATACCAATCGTGTTTAAAGACAAAAAGATCAAGTAATAGAAACAGACAAATTATCTGTGACACTCGAGACGAAAGTTAAGATATAGCTTGTGAAATTTTAAATACTAAACCGAAAAAATTATCCGGTGTTGAAGGAATTCAAAAGTATTTAAAGAGAATTAGAAAGCCCGATTCATTCGTGAGTCGGGCTTTCGAATTTTATAACCTTTATTTAATTTAAAAATATTGAAAATGAAAAAACTTTTATACATACTATCAATATCCTTAATTATTAACGGATGTTCAATCACTGGATCAGGAACTGCTGTATATGAAAATGGCTCAAATAATGAAGTAATTATCCTGAAAGTTCCTTCAGAGCCAGATACTATATCAGATGATATGCAGTATGCCAACTTTGAAATAGAAGTTCCAGAAATCACTAAGGATATTTATAAAAACGGATCTATAAATGCATACATTGAAAGAACCTATGATGATGGAAGCCCAAGTAGATGGAGTCAATTACCCCAAGTATTTCTTAATTCGGAGAACAGTACATCAGCTTATATAAGCTTTGGTGAAGGATTTATCAGAGTTTCTATGCAATCTGAGGAAACTGTTGAAGAACTATTTGAAATGTTCAAGGAAAGAAACCTAAAACTCGTAATTGTCAATTAACATTGTGAACTTCTGCATAAGTTTTATATGGAAGTTTAATAGGTGAAATTATTTCAAAAATCTTACAGTTATTCTTTGTGGATAACTGTATTTTTTTTTCATTATCAACTATAATAAAGTCTCCTTTATTAAAAACTTGATCTTTCAAATTTAAATTTCCTGATAAAATAAACATGGAATGATAACAGTTTTCTTCTATTATATGTTCGTTTTCACCATCAGTATAACTAGATTCAAATATTTTTACACCAAAACTATCTAAACCAAGTTGATTTTCATTATTTGAAATAGTTTTTATTTCTACTCCATTATTTTTATCTAATTTAAATTCTTCAGATTTAAAATCATTATAACTTGCATCTATATATAGAGACTCTTGAATGTTAGGGTCAAACCATATTTGAAATATTTCTGAATCAGATTTAAGTTTTTCAGAATGTGAAATACCTTTGCCAGCCTTAATAATTTGAACATCTCCTTTTTTTAAAGTAATCCATTTTTCAAGAAGTGTATCATAATGTTCAATTTCTCCTTTTAGAACAAAACTACATATCTCAAACCCTCTATGAGGATGAAGACCAATAGTGCTGTCCTTATCTGGTGCCCAGGCATGAGCCCAATAAAAAAGATTAGAGTATGGGGTTAATTGACCACCATCTTGAGGGAAACCAATAGGTTTTTTTTCTAAAATTTGACCATTATTAAAATTACCACTAGCTTGATTTTCTTTGGTGAATACTTTGATTGGCATGTGAGGATATTAAAAAAACTAAATTAAAATATTTAGCTGTATTAACATCTATCACTTTAATGAAATTTTAATATTACTAGAAACTATATTGTAACTATTATTATTTTTTAGTTGAAAAATTAACATTTTGACTCTCCCAATAAATTACCTTATCTCCTACTAAATGAAACTTGATATATTTTTGTGAAATATTTATCCTATACTGAGGTTGAAATTCATTTTCAATTTTACTTACTTTAGGTTGAGCAGAAACAGTTGATATTTGAGGATCAAAAAAATTCAATCTTTCTTCAAAAACTCCAAAATCATAATAGTATTCATCATAATCTGTCATCTTTGTAATATCTGTAGGCTCACCAAATTTATCAATTACTAACTTTTTTGTTGTAAGCATTGACATTGAATCATCATGATTATATAGGATATTGGAACACGAGACTAAAAAAAGAAAAATTAAAATAACTGC